>JALXCG010000440.1 GCA_026991065.1 Gemmatimonadota bacterium
GCTAAGTCCTTGAAAGGCAACCAGCCTTCCTGCGGACTCAGCGCCTTGATCTCGAAGCAGGCCCGAACACGGGGCTCGAAAGCCAATGCGCGACACGCTCCTAGGAGCGCTGCGCATCACACCGTAGCAATCGCCTATTCACAGCTGGATCGTGTCGGCATGAGCGCCGGGTAGATCATCTCCAACGTTGTGAAGAGCGTGTTCAGGCTGGCTGATGTAACGGGGTGCCCGCCGCGGAGTAGAGCAGCGGCGCAGTTTTCCAGGCTCCGTAGAACCGAGAGCGGTGTCGCCAAGGTTGCAAGCAGCAGGTCGCCCTGATAGCCGATCCAGGGAGGGTGGGAGATCGACATCCACTGTTTGAGCAGGATTGTGGCCATCTCCTCATGGAGGTCAGGCGGTATGTATGGGCCGAGTTGGGCCATGACCCGGAACCCAAGCCGAGTCGGCTTGGAATGCACGAGTCTGGAGATGACCTCAACTGCCCCTTCTCGATTCACCAGCGGGTCCGGCCCAAGCACCGAGGCGATGCGATGGCAGACTGAGATGTTCACGTTTGCATCAGACAAAAGGGCAAGAAGTGAACTTTGTGCGTCCGTGTCGATCTGATCTCCGAGGAACTCGATGGCAGCCATCGCTTCGTCACCGATCCAGACCGCCTCAGTTGGGTCCAACGGATCGATGCCATCGAGCAGTGCCGACAATTGTTCTTCAAAACAGTGACGGGTGGTTCCCGGAGATGCCAGCCTGGCGGTAGCAAGAAGCGGCGTTTGTTCCCACGCCGGGTCTGGGTCCAGAGCAACTTTGATGTCAGCGAAGTCGTGGAGCAGCAACAACCTCGCCAGTGAAACCGGCGCCAGATCGGTCGCCAGTACCGCCCACCTGACAACTGGTTCCGCCGGCCGGACGACTCTGCTCCAGAGCCACTGCTGTGCCCAGTCCATGCGAACATCAGGCGCGTGAATGCGCAGCCGCTGGCCGGGAACTGCGGCCGCGAGCGCGTCAATCCAGCGATCCGACGGAACGGTGTCCGTCCAGACCAGATCGATCGGCTCGCCGCACGTAGGCTCGGTGAGTACGTTCCCGGACGCTTGCACAGAAGTCATAACCCTTGAGTCGACCGGGGATCAGTAGGAATTCAGTTCTCTGTGCGAAACAGTTGTGAAGCGCCGCCCGGGCTGTAAGTCATTGGTCAGGAGTCTGTCGCGCATTGGCTTTCGAGTCCCGTGTTTGGGCCTGTTTCGAGATCAAGGCGCCGCGTCCGCGGAACGGCTGGTTGCCTTTCAAAGACTTTTGGCAACGCAGAGATCGGCGCAGTGACAAGTGCGGGGCAACGGGAAGACAGTGTGCGATTGGCTCCCTGGGAAAGGGCGAAGCGAGCATTCCTAGTGCTGGTACTGGCTACGCTCTGGACGCTGGAATCTGCGCGTGCGCTTGCTGGGGCGGCCACGGGTGGCCCGCCGCTTTCGGTCCGTCGCCGGGTGTGACACACGGCGCGGTTGCTGGAGCGCGTCTTGCCTCCATTTTGCCTCTACGCGATCGGGGTGCTTGTCGGCGAAACGCTGCAACGCTTTCGCATAGTGCGGGTATTGGGCGGAGCGAGCCAATACAAAGTGCGTACGAGCCGCCGAGTTCCACGCCTCATTGCGCCACTCGGGATGAGATTTCAGAATCTGCGCCTCTTCACGTGCCAAAGCCGGATCCTTGTGAGTTCTCTCTTCAAACCCCTCCCCTGCGTCGGTCATGCCGAGAATGGCACGAACTCTTCCAGGGTTTTTCTCGAGGCCACGAAGCGCGGAGCGCGCCGCCGCCGGATGACGCTCGTAGTAGTCCCCCGCGCGAGCAACGAGCCGCGGATTGCTGCGAAGCAGAGCGAGACGCTTTTCATGACTCTGAAAATACTCATAAGCCGCCCGCGCGCGCGCAGAATCGAACTCTTCAGGTGGAGCAACTCCGGTTTCCAAGGAACGGAGCAACTCCGGATGAGCCGCTATTTCGAGCGCGTACTCCCGTGCCGAGATTGGCCAAGTTGCGAGTGCACAGAGAAAGCCCTCCGCATCGGTGGCAGTAGCTGAAGGCGCAACGCTCCATATAAGAAACGCGGCGATCAGAAGATCTCGAAACTTTGAATGCATGGCAGATGACCCGTGTGGAGAATGGCTTGGTAGTGGTCAAAACGCAAGAATCATTCCACGCCTGGCTGTGTCAATCGCTCGAAACGGCCACCAGCTGCAGGTCTCGCCAGATATCGTAAGCTGTGGAACTACCGCCACATAGGCTCTTCACTAGGGTTTTCATTGCGCCCTATTCGACAGGGCCACGGGAAGCCAGAGGATCGGCGGATTGCAGAAAGGACGCTCCTGTCTACAAAACGCTACACTTCCTTGCTCAGGAGGCAGGCGCCTCGCCTGTCCGAGCTTCAGCCGCTTGAGAAAGCAGGTGGACCAATTCGTGATCGGGCTGTCGGCGCATCAGCCGCCGATGCAATTCGCGCAGGCCCTTGGGATGGTCCACGTCCGCAAGAGGATCCAGGATAACTCGCTCGTAACCCAACTCTCTGATGTTGCTTTCTACCGTGGC
This sequence comes from Gemmatimonadota bacterium, assembly GCA_026991065.1. Lineage (GTDB taxonomy): Bacteria > JALXCG01. Next base: position 2,578 of record JALXCG010000440.1, read on the forward strand.
CCGTACAGTGCGGCTGCGCCATGGGACCTTGCGGAGCAGTTTCATGGGTGGCACGCAGAGACCGAGGAGGTACAGGCCACCGTCCCGTGCGGGCCCTAGAACGACCGGAACGCCATCCCCCAGTAGGGCAAACGCGCGATGGAGGTGACGCGGACGCAGTTCAGCAACATCGCCCGGTATGGCAACCACGGGGGCGTAGCCGAGTGCCTGAATGCCAGCAATTGCACAGATCAGGCGCGCCCCGAAACCATCGCCGAAAACCGGTACGACTCGAATCCTGCGACTCCGTCCGATGACCGGTTCAACAACCTGCCGAAGACCGCGCTCCTGGTCCCCGGGAAGAATCAGGTCGACATCTGCATCAATGCCGCGAATCGCGACCAAGGTCGATTGCACGATCGTCCGATGGATATCTTCACTCTGCGCTCCCCACGACTTGACCTGAGCTTCTACCTGCGGCGCTCTGCAAAAAAGAAGCACGGCACGTGGCAGAAAAGGCAAGGTCAATTGCTGCATGGGCTCCTCGCTTCCACCTTCGCGTTGGCCGCTCCCGATCGTGGGCGCCCGCTCACACAACAGGCGCGCGACGACGCCCCGGCGCGAACCTGAGGGAGAGTGCGGAGACGATCAGACTGCTTGCAGTTTTCGTATTTGGCGCAAGCTCTGAGATCGCGATGGATGGCGCAGCTTGCGCAGTGCCTTGGCTTCGATTTGACGGACACGCTCTCGAGTGAGCCCAAAAATACCACCTACTTCATCAAGTGTCTTGGGCTTCTGTCCGCCGAGACCAAAGCGCATCCGGACGACCATCTCTTCGCGGTCATCAAGAGTTCGCAGTAGCCGCCCCATCTCCTCCCGCACCAGGGAACGCGAGACTCGCCGTGCGGGGGAATCTGCGCGCGTGTCTTCTATGAAATCGCCCAACCGAGTGTCTTCCGACGAGCCCACCGGGCGGTCCAGAGAGACCGGCTCGAAGGACCCACGCATCACCTTGCGAACTCTCTCGATAGCCAGCCCGGATTGCTCGGCGATTTCGTGGACATCTGGCCTGCGTCCCAACTCTACTTCGAGAAGGCGGGACGCCTTGACAACCTTGTTGATCGATTCAGAGACGTGAACAGGAACCCGAATCACCCTGCTCTGGTCGGCGATTGCACGCGTGATCGCCTGTCGAATCCACCATGTAGCGTAAGTAGAAAACTTATAGCCCTTGCGGTAGTCGAATTTTTCTACGGCCTTCAAAAGACCGCGATTGCCCTCCTGAATCAGGTCGGAAAGCTCCAGCCCACGGTTACTGTATTTGTTGGCGATGGTGATCACGAGCCGAACATTGGCTTCCACCATTACTGCCTTTTCGCGCTCCATCGCACGCGCGTGTCGATCGTGCTCCTGAAGATCCCCCCGGAGTTGCTCAAGAGACCGCCCGATCTCTTCGGCAAGGGCAGGAAGTCCCCCAGAGAGAGCGTTCTCCGAAAGATTCAGGCGCTTGACTTCGCCGTTGAGTGGGCGGTCTCCAGCTACCGATTCCATGACCACGAGTGCATCGCGGGTGCGCGCGACGATCTCGTCCACCCACTTCTTTTCGAGTGAGAGAAGCACTGCGATTCTCCCCGCTCGATTGGCGGCTTCGGCATCGACACCGATCGCCCTGTATTCCTCTTCCAGCCGTTCGAGTCGCTTGAGGAACTTCTCGGTCTGACGCTGCAGGATATCGTAGTAGTTGGGGCGCCAGGTAGGGATATCAAGGCGCGTGACACGGTCGACCTTCCGTTCAGCGGAACGAACCGTAGCACCAAGCTCCAATACCTGACGAATTGCGATTCGATTGCGAAAAATCGCCATGCGGCGGGCTCGATCTGCCCTTACTATTCTCTTGGCAATTCGAACTTCACCATCTTTGTCGAGTAGTTGGATTCTTCCCATTTCGCGGAAGTAGATGCGAATCGGGTCATCGCAAAGGCCTGTTGGCGTGCTTGTGGCGTTCGAGTTGGTCGCTCTCTTCAACCGCTTCTCCCTCCGCGTGCTTCCGCGGCGATTCAGATTCTGGAAATGAACCGCCGGCGAAGCGATGAATCTGGCCGCATCGGCACGCGATATTTGGACCTGGAGGGGGAGCGACCACAGCAAAGATGAAGCCGCTCCCTTTTCAGTGGGCACTGACCAAAGAGCATTTTCCGTGCCGGGAAGTCTGGCTGCGAAAGGGGCCAGTTTTCGCGAAAAGATGGCAAGACTTTCGCTTTGATCACGCGCAGGTGGTCTCCGGCTGTTGGATATTTCCCACTTGCTGGGGCAGAACACGCGCCGCGGCGTCCCTTCTCGGAAGGGGCACCGCGGCTCATGAAGGGGAAATCTGTGCCGTTACCGGCCTACTTGAGGAGCAGCATGCGCCGGACTGCTGTGAATGACCCTGCTTCGAGACGATAGACATACACCCCGGACGGGGCTGCGCGGCCGGTATCGGTTGTCCCGTTCCAGACGACCTGGTGCTTTCCCGCTTGTTTTTCACCGTTCACCAGCAAAGCGACCCTGCGTCCCGTCAGGTCGTAGATGCTCAGACGAACCGTTTCTTTTTGGGGTAGCTCGAAACCGATCACGGTTCGCGGATTGAACGGATTGGGCGAGTTCTGGCCGAGCGCGGTCCGGGTCGGCAATCCCGGACTCTCGCCACGGCGAACCTCTATTTCAGCAACCGATTCTTCCGTGGCGAGCTTGTCGGTGACCGTGACTCGATAACGATACACACCATCGGCACGGGCAGTTTCGTCGAGAAAACGCTCCTGGGCGATCAATGGATCCGTGGTCAGGAGAGTTGCTGAATTATCACCAGATAGCTGATACACGCGCACGCTGGCCAAGCGGGAATCTGCTCCAACCAGCTGCCAACTCAAGAGATTTCCAGCCGGCTCGGCTGAGCCACTCAGCTCAACGGCACGCACACCGACCGGAACTTCAAAGAAACGGAGCACGTCACGGAGGCATTCGAGGCGGGTCGAGGTCTCTTCAGCACCGGTTACTCCCTCGAAATTCAGAGGCAGGTAGATGAGCTTGTACTCCGCATCGTAGAGTACGCCCGCGCCTCGCGCGGACCCCGAGTAGAAGAGAGCATCTTCCGCTCCACCGGTCGCTTGAATCACATCTGGTGAACGCCAGTTGTTGGCGCCGCCGATACCGGTAAAGAAGAGGCTCCAATCCCCCGTTACCGAATTCCCTTCTACCCCATCAGCCAGCGGCACACCCGCATTGGGAGAGACGAACTCAGCCTTCAAGTAACTGCTGAAGAATGTTGTGGAACCGATGTCTTCAGCGATATTTTGCCCGGTCAAGAAGAGCTTCCCACCTTGTGCCAAATAGT
>JALXCG010000441.1 GCA_026991065.1 Gemmatimonadota bacterium
AAATCCGGCAACTGAACAATCGCCCATGCCCGGTTTTTCACTTTCACAATCGCCCTGACTTCGGAACTTCCAGGAGCGCAAAAAGGATCACGCACCCAGGGGTTGCCATCGAGCAACTCGTCCACCTGCCGCTCACTGCCGTCGGCATCAACCCCGGCAGGTGCCTCCGGTACCGCCAGTGCGGCCAAAGCCAACCCGCAAGAAACCAGCAGCGCTTGCTGGAAGCTTCTGGTCATGAAGAACCCTCCTCCGCCGCCAGTATCGAAACGACCACATCAAGCTCACCACGGCCGTCACTTCTACGATGCAGCCGCAACGAACTGAGCCGTGAAATCTCGCCGCCGGACTCCAAAGCTTCCAGTAATGTCGCGATCCGCTGGTAGCGACCGGTCATTCGCAGGCGGAACCGCACTTCCGTCACTGCACCGTGGCCGTATCCTCCCAGACCTTCCAGGCGCGCGTTGGCATCAACCTCCCGAGCCGCACTCAGCACGGACTCCGCGACTGCAGAAACCCCCTCCCTGCTAAAGAACATGGGTGCCTGCCTCGACTGGCTATCGACAAGTTCTTCCAGACGGCACACATCCTCTCGTAGCCGCGGGATAAGCGTGAGCGCCACCGCCCCCAGCACCAACAGAAGAGCCGTCATCGACCGCACGACCAACCTACCCATCTCCGACTTCCCCCTCCGCGGCCGAGATGAGATCGCTCTTGCCACCAAAAACCGCTTCAAGCACGCCCGCATGGCCCCCCAGCGACGGTTGCCAAATGCGCACGACTCGGAGTGAGGATACGGTGGGGTCGTTTCTCAAACGTTCCGCGTAGCGATCAATGGCCGAAGCGTTGTGCGCCCTCAACTTGATCCTTGCGATCCCCGATGCGTCATCGATATCCAGTAGCCAAACATCATCCGCCGGCAGGCAACGCGCCAGCGTGCGAAGAAATCGCCCATACTCACTGCCGACCACAACCCGAGCGTAGCGCTCCTGAACAGCTCGCTGGACCCGCAGGTCAGCGGCACGAAACTCCAGGCGGACAAACCAGACCAAGACCGCGAGAGCAAGCAGCGAGAGCCACGCAAGTACCCAGCGTACGCCCTGGTTTGGTGAATGCTCCGGCTCCGCGCTGGAGTCGGCCGGAAGGAGATTGATTTCGATCATTGGGCCAACTCTACACGCCGCGCGAGACCTCTCAAAGCAGCACCGTCCGTGGAAAGTTTTCCGACCAGGCCGGCCGGGCTGATCGGATCCACCGCAGCAAAGGGAAGCCCCAGTTCCTCCTCAATCGCCGCCGCCAGGCGCGGAGCGCGCAGCGGAACTCCGGCAAACCGAAGCTCCACTTCTTCCCTTCCAGCAGCACTTTCAGGACCCACCAGAAGTTGTTTAGCAATGGATACTTCTGACGCTATCTGCTGCGCCCACACACGGAGCCAGGGATCCAGTTCCGGCGCCGGCCCATCGTCGCGCTTCACGCTCTCCCCCGCGGCCAGCGCCTTGATGGACGGAATCAGTGTCGCCGTCTCATTCGCCGCGCGTCGGCAAATCCCCGCGACCGACGCCCCGGTGGCACTGAGGAAGGCTGCCGGCACACCATCGCGGACAACCAGACTGGTCAGGAACTCAGAGCCGATTTGGACCACGACACCGGAACTCCCCTGCGACCAATCCATGCAGTTGAATACTCCCAGTGCATCAACGTCTACCAACACAGCGTCGAGTTCCAGGTCCTGGATTACCCAGAGACGCTCTTCGACAACCTCACGGTGCGCCGAAACCACGAGCAAGACGTCACCGACCGGTTGCGAATCATAGATCTCTTCCCCTGGGTCGAGAGACAAGCGATGACCCAGTTCAAACCGCAGTGCATCTGGAATCGCGGCTGTGTCGGCAACACCAAAAGTCGCGGGATCGAGCGTGTGAATCTCGGCGAAGGCGGCCGGCAGATGGATCGCGGTCGGGGCTCCACGCGGGACCTGCAGTTCCTTCATTAGTTGCCGCAACGTGGCGGTCACCTGCCCGCGCTCAAACACCCTTCCATCTTGGATCGCATTCTCAGCCAGCGGAAGTTCCCCCAGCCTGCCGCCGCCCCTCTTGCCCAGCCAGATTCCGGCGATGCGGTCGCTGTTCATGTCTACACAGAATACACCTGGTCCGTGATTGCTTGCTGCCATCTGGTTCCGTGATGAATATCGAGTAATCAGGAAAACGCAGTCGATGCCGCTGCAGCCGGAGGCTATCGGCCCGCGGGGTCACGGTCAACCAAGGAGCAGCGCCCTCGGCCGCCAGCAAGGCCCCATCTGCGTCGTTGGCTGCGAGCCCGACTCCCTGCGGCGTATTGAGATACGCCTCAGTCGCCGGTCCCTTGCCGCCTAGCATCTGGCACCTTGCTGGCGGCCGAGGAGAGCCACAACCGATGCACTGGAGCGGGATTGCAAAATCAGGTGGAGGATTCTGGAGCGCACCACCCCTCATCACCCCAACATGAGGCGACGCTCAGTTCATCCCTGCGCCAGCCGTGGATCCAGTCACGGGAATCATCGGAAGGCGAGAATCCCGCCAAGCTCTGGACCACACAAAAGAACCGCCATGCAGCCAAACGCCAGAAACGGGCCGAAGGGAAGTTGGGAACGCATGCTGCCACGACCGACGGCCACCATCCCGAGTCCAATCAAAGAGCCCAGAAATGCCGCGACAAAGATCGCCGGGACAATCCCCCGCGCCCCCGTGAGCGCGGCGATTCCCGCCACGAGCCGAATGTCTCCACCACCAATGGCCACATCCACATGCCGGATTCGACAGTAGATCCGGTCGAGAAGTGCGAAAGCCCCAGCCGCTAACAGGGCCGCCAGAACGTGCCGGATAAAGAGTGGCGATGCAGCCAATGTGGCCAGAGCCATGCCCCTCGCCAACCACCGCCACCAGCGATTGCCACTCCCGCTTCCATCAAGGACAACCCAGGTGACGCCTGAAGCGCCCAGCAACTGCGGGATCCCCCAAGTCTCGGGATCAGCCAGGAGCAGGGCAACAAAGAGGAGGCTGCCAGTGATCCCCAAGGGCAACCGCTGTTCGTGCAAATCAACCACTGAGCCGATCACCAGAAGCGGAAGAGCAACCAGTGCCCGAACAGTGATCAAGCCCGGCCCCAAGCGCAGGAAAATCAGTGGCATCGCCAGGGCGAAGAAAAGTTCGAGAAAGAAATCAAGCGGCCGGATCGTGGCACCGCAGGTTCGGCACCTTCCTCGCAGCAACAAGAACCCGAGGACCGGGACATTTTCCCAGGCGCGGAGGCGTCGGTGGCAGGACTCGCACCGGGAAAAAGGCCCGAAGGGCTCATGATCAGAGCGCAGGCGAAAGGCTGTAGCAGCGACGTAACTTCCCAGTGCTGCCCCCGCTGCCATTGCAAAAAGCCACCACACTCCCGGCCACGGTCCGGTGCTCAAGAGACGGTGAGCGGTTCTTCCCCAGATGGTGAATTGTTCGATCACTCAGGATTCCAACTGCGCCCGCTCGGAAGAAGAGCGAGGGTGAAGGCAACGGCTCACTCATTCCCACGAGGGAATTCCATCTTGCACCCTGCCATGTGCTCGCTCCGCTGGACACGTAATCGTGTAGTGGAGTCCATCGGACCGGACGACAAACGGCTCTCCACTCACCGGACAGTTCAGCCTGGAAACAGACTCGGGGTCGAGTTCGCGGAGGTCCGCAGTATAGCGATCGCTGCGGGCGAAGTGGAGTTCTTCGGCAGCAGCCAGGATCTGCATTCGTTTGCGGCAGGCTTCTTCGGCATCATCGCGACGTGCGGCGGCCAGTCGCGGCCACGCCAGAATCCCCAGCGACCCTATCGCGCCGGCTACCAAAACCAGATGCAGCACGGTCCGCCAACCACGGGACAAGGCGGTGCTCCTTTTCCGACCCTCGTTGAACACTTCTTTCCCGCGTTCGAGCGAACACCGGGAGATCTCTTTGAGATCGGTCCGGGACGCCGGCCGGGCCGCAGTTGTGCCAAGTTCGGACAGGCCCCTACGCACTCCTCACGGTAACAGGGCGCAACAAGATCCACCGCGAACTGCCACAGAGATCCCCTACTTGCCCTGCTCTCGATGGTCACCGCCGGGCCCATGGTCCGCACCGCTATTTTCGCCGAATCCAAGCGTTTTCAAGAGAGCCAAGGCCGACCGGTAATTGCCAAGAGGCGGCATGACATACGCCCCCACGACCCGCTCTTTGACCTCGTGCAGAGCTTCGCTGGCGATGGCGACTCCTTCGCGGCGTGCCAAACGGCCACTCCCAACCGCTTTCATGCGTTCCAGGATCTTCGCCGGAATCTGCATCCCAGGGACTTCATTGTGGAGGAAGAGCGCGTTCTTGAAACTGGCGAGGGGCAAGAGCCCCACCATCACCGGTAAATCCAAGGTCGCAATGTCGTCGAGAAACCGGTGCAAGAGTTCTGCTTCGTAGACGGGCTGGGTCATCACGAATTCAGCACCAGCGGACTTTTTTTCCTCCAGCCGGCGCAATTCGCGATCGTAGTCAAGCGCAGCCGGCTCCGCTCCACATCCGAGGACGAACGAGGTCCGTGCTCCCACTCCTCGCCCCGCAGGATCCACGCCGCGATTCAACCCCCTGGCCAGTTTCAGCAGCCCAATCGCGTCGACGTCGTAGACGGCGGTCGCATTGGGATAGTCTCCGGTCTTGGGCGGATCTCCCGTGATAATCACCAGATTGTGCAGTCCCGAAACTGCTCCACCGAGAAGGTCGGACTGCAACCGCAGCAGATTGCGGTCGCGCGCGCAGACATGCAATATCGTATCGATTCCGACCCTTTCCTGAATCACCGCAGCCAGGACCGAATTGGAGATTCGGACGGTGGCCCGAGGGCCATCCGCGATATTGACAACGTCGCAGCCGCCATCCCGGAGCAATCGCGCCGCATTGATCGCCCGGTCGAGATTGAGTCCAATCGGCGAAGCCACTTCCACGCTGACGCAAAACGAATCCGGGGTCACTCGCCCGGGGTCGTCGCCCTTTACCCTTTGCCGATAGACGCGCGCAATCTTCGCGCCGAAAGGGGAACGGGCCTCAAGAGGGATGGCCTCGCGCGCCACCCCCTCGGACGCGGGTTGCGCCCCCCCACCGCTCACCACGTGAATCTTACCGCCGCTCAGCATGCGGGCCGCGCCGGCAGCCGCGCGTATATGGTCAGCCGTTGTACCGCAGCAGCCTCCCGCCATCGCCACACCCGCTTTGAAGGCTCGCCGCACAAACCCGGAGAAGTACTCCGGTGTGACCATATAGAGCAGTCGTTCGTCCACTTTCCGAGGGTAGCCGGCATTGGGCTGCATCGACACAGGCAGACCGCGCCCGACCATCCTCCTGGCCACGGCAAAGCTTGCCTGGGGGCCTTCCATGCAGTTCACCCCGACAGCTTGCGCGCCCCATTCCTTGACCAGGTCCGCCACGCGTTCGGGATCAGCGCCGTCTGCAGTGCACCCCTCTTCGTCAAAAGCCATCTGAGCGACCACGGGCAGGCTGGTCGTCGTCCGCACCGCCCAGAGAGCCACCTTCAATTCGGAAAGCAATCGAAACGTTTCCAGGACGATCAAATCGACCCCAGCCGCGGCAAGCGCCATGGCCTGTTCTTCATATGCAGAACGAATTTCGGCCAACTCCGCATCGCTTAGCACCGAGGGGATGCGCCCCGTCGGCCCCATCGCGCCCGCCACCCACACCCGCCCGGCTGCTGCTTCGATCGCCAACGCGACCGCCGCAGTGTTGATCTTTTCCGCCTTTTCTTCGATCCCCGAACGTCGCAGGCGAATGCGGTTGGCACCGAAGGTATTGGTTTCGATCACCTGGGCGCCGGCCGCGATATACTCCAGATGCACGCTGCGAACCAGTTCCGGGCGCGATAGGCACAACTCTTCGAAGACCTGGTTCAGAAAGACGCCCCGACCGTACAAACTCGTCCCCATCGCTCCGTCCCAAAGAATCGGGCGCGCCCCAAGAGCATTGACGAAGGGTTCAAGCATAGCGACGCATCGCGTGGGTTCAGACGACCGTAAGAAAGAGCGGCTTCTAGGTGTGGCTCGGTGCCAGGAGAGCGAGGTTCCTCTCCCCCCCCTTGGTCAGGTGATACCGCTGAATCTTACGGTAGAGAGTTGATGCGTCGATACCCAGAATCTGGCTCGCGCGCTTCTTGCGCCAGTTCGATTCATCCAGCACCTTTGTGATGTACCGCTTTTCGAGCGCTTCCAAGGTGGGGTTGCCCTCCATCAATTCCTCAACCGATGGTGCCCCACGGCCACGGACAACCGCTGCCGGTAACGCGTCGGCCAAGATCTCGCGAGCATCAACCAGGATCACCGCGCGCTCAACGATGTTCTCGAGTTCCCGAACATTCCCCGGCCAGTCATGCTGCTTCAAGAGCCGCGCCGCCTCGGCATCAAACCGCTTGCATGGAACTCCCTCCGCATCGCATGCCTTGCGCAGGAAGTGCTCCACCAGAAGGGGTATATCGTCCGGTCGCTCGCGCAGCGGGGGCACACGAAGCGGAACCACATTGAGCCGATAGTAGAGATCAGCACGGAACTTCCCGCGCCGAACATCCTCTTCAAGATCACGATTGGTCGCGGCCAGCACACGCACTTCGATGGCAACAGGCCGTGTCCCGCCGACCGGCATAACCTCTCGTTCCTGCAGTGCTCGCAACAGCTTGACCTGGATCCCGGGAGACATCTCCCCGATCTCGTCGAGAAAAAGCGTCCCCTCATGCGCTACGCGGAACAGGCCATCGTTGTTGCGGTGCGCTCCCGTAAAGGCGCCCTTCATGTGCCCAAAAAGCTCCGATTCCAGCAATGTCTCAGGCAGTGCCCCACAATTGATGGACACAAACGGGCGATCGCCACGGCGGCTGTTGCGATGGATGTAACGGGCGAAAAGTTCTTTTCCGGTTCCACTCTCCCCGGATATCAAGACGGTACAATCAGACCCCGCAACCTTGTCGGCAATTTTAAGCACCTCCTGCATCGAACTCGACTTGCCAATGATCTGCCGCTGCGGAATCGCCTTCCGCAGTTCGTGCCTGAGATGGCGGTTTTCCTGACGGGTCCGGTGCATCTCGATGGCGGCAGCGACTACACCACGTACTTCATCGCCGGAAAACGGCTTGCGCAAGAAGTAGTAGGCTCCCTTGTTGACCGCGTCGACGGCGGCCTGCAACGATGCCTGCGCGGTCAAGATGATCACGGGAAGAGTCGGCAAATTGGCCCGCGCATGATCCAGGACGTCGATCCCCGAACCTCCAGGCATGCGAACATCAGTAATGACGCAATCAAGACGCTCCTGATCCAGCAACTGAATCGCTTCGGCAGCCGAGTAGGCCTGGACAACTTCTACTCCGTCGCGCTCCAGCAAACGGGAAATGACATCGCAGACGCTCACTTCATCGTCAACGATCAGGACTCGTTTCTGCACCGTCACCCTCCTTGGTGGATGTGCATTTGGCGGTTCACACTGCGGGCGTCTACCGTCTTCTATCGGTACCTGCGGCCTGGATCTATAACGCCGGCGGCAGTTCGACCCGGACCCATGTTCCACCCGACGGACGGTCGCCCAACCGCACCTTGCCGCGGTGCGCCTCGACGACCCGCTGAGCCATGGTCAGCCCCAACCCCGGGTGGTTCGCACGGGTAGAGAAAAAGGGACGCATCACGTCTCCACGAATCTCGTCTGGTATTCCGGGTCCATCGTCAAGGATGTCCACCCCGCTCCCGTTGACTCTCATCTCAACCGCTCCCGTCGGTCCCGCCGCCTCGCGCGCATTTCGCAGCAGGTGAACCAGCGCCCGCCGAACCGCATCCGGCGACACCCGAACCAGCACCGCCGCATCCTCCACAATGCTCACCGGTGGATGCTTCTGCTCCTGCAGTACGGTTTCCAATGCATTCCGGCAAATCTCCCCGAGTGGGAGAATCTCGCGGTGTGTCGGCGCCCCCGCGGCGAACTCCTGGAAGCTGTGCAATACACTGACGATGCGGTCGGCCGCGGAGAAAACTCGCGGCATACACGCGGCCGCTCCACCTTCAGAGGGAATCTCCGAGCCAATCAATTCCAAGTAACCGGTAATGATCGCCAGAGGATTGCGTATCTCATGGGCAATGGCACCCGCTGCCTCTGCGATCAACGCAAAGGCTTCCGTGTCATTCAAGCGCGCCTCGATCGCCTTGATCGCAGTGATGTCGCGGCACAGAACCGTAGCCCCACCACCACTCTGTCCATCTCGCGCCCACACCGAAAAACCGATCAAACGCGATTTCCCGTCTTTGCCCAGGCACGCCATCTCGGCACGCCCAACGCTTTCGCCTTCTTTGATTGCCCGGCAGATCTTGGCCACAACCAGGTGTGGAGTCGCCGCCAGCACATCGTCAAGGAAAGCCCCCTGCGGTAGGGCAATACCGAGAATCTGCTCGGCCGCCGGATTGGCGTACTCGATCCGAAGATCATTGCTGACGATCCACAGCCCCGCATCGAGCGCATCCAGGGCACCGGTCACAGTCTGAGTTGTTGGTACATAGACGGAAAACGCCGACACAGGGGATCCTCGAGAAGGGGAAAGATCGGTGGCTCACTCCCTTTGATGATCGGCCCTCACGGGGGATCTCTGAAGCCCTTCCGCGTTGGGATCACTCAGTGCCAAATGTGGCCTCATCGCCCGGAGTCTCGCTTCTCCGATTCCCCGCACGGCAAGCAGTTCCTCGACCGATTCAAAGCCTCCCTTGCGTTCACGCAACGCCAGAATTCGCTCCGCGGTCGCCGGACCAACCCCGGGAAGAAGAGTCAAATCTTCAGCGGACGCCAAGTTCAGATCGATCGGTGCATCACGAGCTGCCAGGCGCTCGGCTTTGCTCAACTGCTCTACCTGAGCCACCTCGCTTGCCGGCTCGCCCGGCCACTGGGTTACCGGCGGCTGCGGCAGCCATCGCGCGACCACAACAACCAGGAAGACGACGGCCGCAACACGGCGCTCGGCGGGCGAAAATGCCACCAGAGTGCGCAACTTCTCAAGTCGTCGAGGGTCGACTACCACGGCAGTTGCGGAGCGTAAACAGCAGCCAGAACTACCCGACCGACCGTTGCCAATGACGACGCCGAAACCTTGTCGGGCGTATCGGCGGTAGTGTGCCAATATGGATACTGGAAGTCGATGATGTCGATGGTGGGAATTCCTCGCTGCAGGAAGGCGATGTGATCATCAGTGACGGCGGGGCCAACCTGAGCGAGAAAAGCCGTTTCGCCCAGTTGAGCAGCAAGCCCCCACAGCCACCGTGTTTGTGGCCCCGCGTAGCGCAATGAGTGGACCTCCATCGGCAGTCGGAGATCCGCGTCTCCCACCATATCCAGGAGAATCCCCAACTTCGGTTGATAGCCGGTCAGTTCCTCGGCCAACGCTTGGCTGCCAAGGCACCAGGAACCGGGATCGGAGTGCGTCCCGCCATCTTCAGCATCGACCAAGAAAAGGTCCACCCCGCGCGGCGGCGGCTCCGCTGCCAGTGCCCGCGCCACTTCGAGAAGTACCGCCACACCGGAAGCGCCGTCATTGGCCCCCGGCACCCCCACCTGGTGCTTGCTCGGATCGGGGTCTTCATCAGCCCACGGACGCGTATCCCAATGAGCCATCAAGAATACACGCTCTCTTGCATCGGGGCGAAATGTGGCAACCAGGTTTGTCAGGTGAACGCCCCGGCGCACGGCCTCGTCGCGCCGCACATCCGCCGCCAGCGTCTTGAGTTCCCCCTCCAACTCCGCCAGACAGGCCCGATGCGCCGCGGATCCCGGAACCCGTGGCCCATGCGCAACCTGCTTCTCAACCCACAGCTTGGCGCGGGAGCCATCGAAAGCGGGGGCCGCCCCGGCTGCGGAGCACCACCAAAGGGAGAGCAGAATGACCCCCAGGTTCCAGAATCCGACCCGCGTACCGCGTGCACCGGAACCAGGGGTCGCCTGTGAGATATCGTTTTGTAGCATTGAACCTCTTTTCTGCTGACTCCGCACTCGCAACTTTCGCACCAATCAGACTTCAGACAGCCTGCTCCTTGCGCCCGCCCGCCATCCTTAGAAGCGAAAAACCGTCCAGAGAGTCAACTTAACGTTCCGGGTCGTGCGGTCATCACGCAGATTGCGATTTTCTGACCAGCGCAATTGGACGCCACCATCAACCGAGCGGCTGAACCCATAGTCCATGGTTGGCTCAATGGTCCACGTTCGCGTATGGAGATCTGGAATCAATCCAAGTTGCTCATTGTCGAAATCTTTCTCTTCCGGATCGTCTTCAAACGGCCAGTTGACCCCCGGCACAATCGAGATGGTCGAAGACTCCTCGCGCGAAACCTCGAGCCCCGCCTTTACATTGCCGTGCAGCTTGACATAACCGAAAAGGGGAAGATTCACGCCCCGCCGCGTATTGAGCGTATAGCGCAAAGACGCGCGCGAGGAGTTGCTCTTGGCTCGCTGAGTGCGCGTAATCTCACGCGTGAACGTGGTTGAACGCGAGTGCGAAAAAGTACTGGTCACGTCATGCTTCCAGGTGGTCTGCCATTGGAGTAAGGGCTTCCATTGTCGCTTGGTTGAGACCCGATCCAGTTCATCGATGTGGTGCCGACGGCGAAAAGCAGTTCCGCTCATGCTGCGAGACCACTGCCAGCTTGAGGAGAGCGACGATGACTGCGCGTAGCGACTGAGCAAACGCGATGATTCAAGGCCGGCCCAAGTGGCGGAGAGGTCCGGGCGCGTCCAACTCTTGGTGCACTTGTGATCGATCGAAGGGTTGTCGTAAGCCGACAGCTTCGATGACCAACTCACACTCGCCTTCAGATGCAGTCGCAACGGCAGTTGCACCCCACTGGAGGCCCGCACCGTGTGATCTCCAAGGTAGCTGCCCTGGCGCGTCTCTTGATAGAAAGACCCGTTCCCCAATTGCCCAAGCCCTAGCATGTAGCGCAGGTCGCCGCCTTCGATCGCGTTGGGATCATTGCGGTCCTGGTTCCAGACCCAGGAGGTCGAAATTGGATCGATGGCCGCTAATCCATCACTCCACATCCGGCTCAGATCCTGCCACAAGCCGGTTGGTTCCGCTCTCTCCTCCCTCTCTGCGCTCTGCTTCGTCGAGCCACCATCCGCGCCGCTTGCCTTCCTGCCAGTACGCGAAGAGACCCGAGCTTTCTGGGTGTGCTTTGTTCCCCATATCTGCCCCGGCTTGAGCGTCAGACTCATATCGACGCGGCCGTCTGACTGTAGATTGTGCAGCTCCTCATCGGTTGCCGCGGATTGGATTTCGCTGCTCTTGTTCTCGTTATACGTAACCGTATAGCTGGCTTTCGGAGCCAACCAGCGACCGATCTTTGGCGCGAACGACGCCCCGGAGCGCATGTTGAACCGATCCTGCCGCCCCAGCCAGCCGCTGGATCCGCGCAGATCCCGATTCTCAGTAATCGAGTGATTAAACGTGAGAGCACGAAACGGTGCCCATGTCGATGCGTATTGATTCTCCAGATCCTCATCGTGAATCGGGATATTGGAGGTCTCGACAATCTCTCCAAAGAGCTTGGTGAAGCGGTCATGACTGCGCAACGTGTAAGCACTGCCAAATGAGAGCGAAGAGGGCAGAAGCGAAATCCCCCAAGGACCAGGCAGTGGAATCTCTCTGCGCTTGCGCTGATTCCAGTTCCAGTCGAGTTCGCCGCTCAGGTCCGTGTTGTCGACCTTTTCCACAAAGGAGTCGCGCTTCTCCCGGCGCCAGGACACGCGGCCGGTTGTGTTGTCGACCGTCAAATTCACCAGCGCGCCGGAACGGCGGCGTTTTTTCGAAAACCGCAGCGACGCATCGTAGATCCTGGTCCTGGACATCTCCTCCGCCGCGCGGCCGCTATCCAAACGAACATCCGAGCCCACCGCGAGGCGCGGCTTGCGCACGGTCTGCGTGAGAGAGCCTTTCAGCGGAAGCGAGACTCCCCATCCGGGGGGAAGGAACCGGTCGAGTTGCAGATCCCCCAGCCCGTTCCAATCGGTCTGGTCTGCGCCCTGTCCGCGATTGGTTCCAAGCCCATGAAACTCGGAATCGCGGTATTGCCAAGTCAATGATGCATTGGCGAAGTCCGAGAGCGCGACCCGGCCGGATACGCGGGCCGCCACACCCGGATCGCGGCGAACCCGGGTCAGCCGCAAATCATCGACCCATACCTCATCGGCGACGATCATCTCCCCCGAGCCCGGAACCAAGAGTCCGTCCCCCTCGGCAGCATTCCCGAGATTGCGAACTCCGATCTCCAGCCGCTTGATTCGCGTCAAGGAAGGGCGGCCGACCACGCTCACGCCCATCTCCTGGTTTTCGTAAGGCAACTCCAAACCTGCCTTCTCCGCATCATCCTTAAAAAGCGTCAAGGCCTGCAGATCCAGCTCTCTCCGCGCCCAACCATTGGCATCGAGTCCCACCGAACCCGGCGGCTCGACCGGAACTCTCCATTCGTAGTAGTTCAGAGAATCGGCGCCGAAACGAAAGAAGAGTTCCGGCTGAGACTCCCGCCCCTGAACAAAGACCTCCAGACCTCCATAGAGGGTGTAGTCCACCGGATCAAAGAGGGACTGCACCAGAAGCGCTTCGTGTCCAGCCCGCAGGTTGTTGATCTGCAAAGCCAGCCCCTGCTCATTCCGCACCCGTCCATCCTGGTCCCGCTCAACTCTTACCCCAACCGGGGGCTTGTAACCACGCTTATCGTCCTCACGGGTGCTCACGGTCGCCGCCGCAAGCCCCTCATCGGGATAGACCGGCGAGCCATCGAGAGAATTGACTTTGCGCTGTAGCCAAGTACTACCGACGACGTCGAGATTGGCGATCGAAATCTCCGACTTGGATTCAACACCGTCGTACCAGAGCCGCACATGCTTGATCTCTCGCAACGACGGTTCGACTCCCCCATCAACTACAACAGTCGCGTCGGTGATGGGGATGCGGTAGCGACGCCAGGTCCGGCCGCTGCTGTTGGGTTCCCGGTCGCCGCCAACAATTCGCGGATCATTGCGATCACTCAGGTCGAGCGTGTAGCGAAAAAGCGATTCAGCCAGATCCAGCCCACCATCCTCATCCATATCTTCGGTATCGAGCGTGTTGTTGTCTTCGGTTCCGTTGAGATCGCGATACACACCTTGGCGATAGTTGTAGTCATCGTTGCCATCATCGCAACCGGGGCCACACTCGGTTTCACCACAGGCAGGGTCATCACTGTCGACATCGGGGATCTGGTCAAGCCCAACATCCTCTACTCGCTGCAGCAATCCATCGCGATTGAGATCCTCAGTGTCAAAGCACCCCTTGCCCACCAATTCGCCACGCCGATTGCGCCGATTCTGATCCTCGCTGACAGTCCCGAGGTCGATGTGCAGCACTCCGGCTTCGGAGCCCTCTATGGCGATCCAGGCCTCGATATAGCTCCGATTCGCAAAGTCGACACCAAGGGAGGAGAGAGGCCGCTGAATGCTCATGTAGGAGCGCCGGAGAGCTTCCGGGTCGCTCCCGCGAGGATTGAAACTCAGCCTCAGCACGGTCATTCTATCGTTGCGCTCCTGAGGCGGCAGCTCGTCAAAGATCTCGTCCCGGCGCGGTAGATCCTGCGGATCGGGATTGAACCAGATGGCGCTCCCCACATCCAACGAATCGGGAGCCCCCCCGGGGCCTGAGGCAACCGCATCCTCGTCGCTCTTGTCGCTGCCGGCGGGAGTCGAGCCAAAGCTCCAGGTGCGGCGCGATCCAAGCAGACTGAAAACGGTCTCGACCGCCTCCATATCGTCCACGTAGCCGTAGTCCCGCACATTGGGATTCGGCAGTGAAGCCGCCACCTCCCCCTCGATCCGGACCTTCGATGGGCGCGAGGCTTCGACCAACGGAATCGCGTCGGTCATCGCGGTCAGAAAGCTCGGCTCCAACTCCACATGGGCGTCGACATCTGCCACATGGATCCGCCCGACCTCTCGTCCAACACGGGGCTTCTGATCCACTGATCGCTGCGACTCATAGAGCCAGGTCGCACCGATCGCGCCATCACCATCCAGGAACTGGTAGTTCGAGCGAACCCCCAACAGGGTCTTCTGGGCGAGATCAAAGAAGGGCGCATATTCATAGTTGATCTTGACGGTCGAAGTTGGGCTCGGTGGCGTCACGAAAGTAATCTGTCCCACTTCATAGACAATGAAATAGTCCTTGTCGCGCACCAGGGTGCGGCCATCGACCCTTACCACCTCCGAGTTCGGAAGGATGTTGATGTGCCCGAGACTGAAGCTCGAGCGGATCTGCTTGAATGCCGCCCGCAGCCGATAGATCGCGTTCTCGCTGCTGAGGAGCTTTGACTTCTGTGTTTCGTAAATGGTTGGGTTCTTTACGTCCAGCGACGTGGAGATCCAGGGAAACGGCAGAGAATCCGCTTCCGTGGCCCCCTCCGGAACCACCGGCTGCAACGGAATCGTCACAATTCCCTTGGCCAAGGCGAACTGATTTTCGGGAACGGAGATGTCGGTGTTCAGTCGACCGTCGCCATCTGGATCAAGTCCCAACAGCTGCATGTAGGGTGTTCCAGACGCATCGACTTCGATCGCATCCAGCCCCCCCGCCTCATTGACAATGCGTTCAACCTTGAGCACAAAGCCCTCCGCCGGGATGTTGCGTGCTCCGAGGTCGTAGCGATTGCGCAACATGTACGGCCAGGTCGCATGATCCGGGTGGAGGCGGGGCTCCTTGAGCAATTTCAGCGTCAGGGAGCCATCGGTCGTCCCGACATCCTCAACTTGCCCGCCAATGCGACGTCGATAGGCCACAGCCAAACGATAGCCGTCGTCCAGGCGAAAATTCGGCAGGATCTCCAGAACTCCGGCCTGGGCATCGTAGACATAGTCCTGCTGCTCGATCAGTTGGACGAAAGAACCACTGGAATCCAGCGGTGCAAAGTCGGCTGCCTTGCCGAAATCCTCTCCGTCGAGGAAGAGCGTTCCCGGGATCGCTCCGGTGCGCAAGGAGTTGTTGCCATTCCCGTCATCATAATAGACTCGCAGGTCCAGCACTTCCGCGCCTTCGCGCAACCCGCGAACCGGAACCGGGTGCCCCGCAACCACGACTTCCGGATTTAGTTCGAGAGCGAAAAACCGGTTGGCAACATATTCGATATCCTGAATCACCAAAGTATCGAGCGTGGCCTGCCCAAGAAATTTACCCTCTTCGGCGTTTCCTTTCTGTTTCGAAGCGATCATCGTCAGATCAAGATTGCCCAACCGGCCCACGGCCTTCAGCCCAAACAGCCCCTTGCTCTGCGCATTGACCCCCACAAAACGGGTTGAGGGCAGTGAGAGTTGAGTATCGCCGGCCTCGATGCTCTGAATGATTTCATCCTCGTCCCCCTTGTAGGAGAGCTTGATCTTGTTCTGCGACTCCGCTCCCGCCGTGGAGTTGTGGTCGACGTCGATGTGAACCTTGGTCCCGACCGTCCCCTCCAAGCTCAATACCAACTCCTGCTCCATGCCCAGATCAGGCCAGGCTGAATTGCGGTCGAAGTCAGTACGGGCCTGGCCCACCTGCCAGTTGGATTCACCACTAAAAGCGATCCGCTGATGCCCGGAAACACGGATGCTCCCTCCCTGTCCTATCACGCTGCCTAGCAGGCCCGGGAGTTTCACGGGCAAAGCGATATCGGGTACCAGCCCCTCCTGTCCAGCGCGCTCCTGGTCAGCGCGTTCTTGATGCCCGCGCCGAAAAGCCTCTTGCAGCGACCGCACTGCTCCCGCGCCAACAAACTCCTCCAGATAGGCGTCCAGAGGGCGCACTTTCACCGGAACTGTCGGAATGCTGTCGAGCAGCGTCGAACGCACCAGTAGAAGATGCGTGGAGAAATCGATGCTCCACGTCTGGTCACCGTGGATGGCGGCCGCGCGTCCCGGCAAGCGGGAAGGGAACAGGTGCCGGAACGCGTGGGAAGGCTGATCGCGGGGGATCTCCAATCCAATGTCGCGAGGCAGCAAGAAAAGAGCGAACCCGTCAGCCTCGTCCCCGCTGGACGGTTGCCCCCCCCGGGCATCGTCCCCGGCCAAGGCGCGGTTGCCAGAGAGTGCCGAGCAGAGCAGCACAACAAGGAGAACAATTGCCCGGCTGCTCCACGCACAACATCGGTGGCTGAACCGAGCCGGACCGCCCTTGCGCGACCTTCCTGGCACTTTAAGAATGAATGGACCCACGTCGAGAAATCAACCGATTGGAACTCGCGCTCTCCGCACTGCCGAAAGAGCGAGCGCGGGGTTGGAATCCCCGCGGAAGGTATGCACAGCCTGCGGGCGCTTCTAGCGAAACACCATCTACCGGCATGCAGCGTAATGAGTTGACCTATTGCAAAAATGCCGCCACCTAGTACAATGCGGCGTTGCGATTAGCGTCGGGTCCAGTAAACTCCTTGTGTCGATACTCTGGAAAAGTCGGAACCACTGATCGGCCCATGATCTTCGCGCACGCCACAGAAGTCAAGATCCCGCAGACAGCCTCGCCTCGATCCAGCATCAAGGCCCCATCTGCGTCGTTGGCCGCGGGCCTGACTGCTTGCGGCGTATTGTGCTATGCCTCAGTCGCCGGTCCCTTTCCGGCGTCCGGGGAGCGCCAAGACCAGTACGCTGGAGCAGACTCGCAAGACTGGGTGGAGGATTCGCCGGGGCGGGCGGACTCTCCGCGACCGAGGCCAGCAATCGACGGTTCACTGGGGGATTCGGGGGATTCCTCGGGACCAACCGCCCAGTTTCCAGAGAAACTGCTAAAGCCAAACGTGCATTGTGGTCGATCAAACAATAGTGATCTTCTCGCTGCGCCCATCCACACCGCTCCCATCGTATTTGAGCTGAGTTCTACCTGGAGTCGACTTGACCCACTCCCGGCGGCCTTCGATTCTCAACTCTGCCGCCCCAGCCGCACTACTCGAAACTCGACCGTCCCCTGATTCCGGCGAGCGGATCGCGGGACGCTACGAGACTCTTCATGTGCTGGGGGAAGGCGCTGAAGGCATCGTCTACGCCGTGCTGGACCACTTGACCGGCCGTCGTCTGGCGCTCAAGAGGCCCCACAGCGTGGAGAATGCCGGGGTCTTGCGCACGCAGTTCTACCGCCTGGCCTCGGTGCGGCATCCCAATGTTGCCGCAGTGGATGACTACGGGCTGGATGCCACCGGCACGCCCTTCATGACCATGGAGATCCTGCCGGGCAAAGAGGCAACACCGCAGCTTTTTGACCGTGACTGGGATCTCATCCTACCAGCGGCATCGCAAGTCGCGGCCGCGCTCGGAGCGCTGCATCAAGCCGGCTGGGTCCATGGAGACATTAAGCCGGAGAACATCCTCTGGATCGATGAACCGCATGGACGTGCGGTCCTTGCCGACCTTGGTCTCGCCCATCGGCCCGGTCGATTGAGTGCAATTTCGGGAACCCCCGCTTACATGGCACCTGAAGTCGTCCGCGGCGAGGAGGTCGACGCGCGCGCCGATTTCTACAGTCTGGGCGTCACTCTCTTCGAATGGATCGCCGGACGGCGCCCATTCGACATCGATGAAGATGTCGCGCTGCTGCGGGCACAGATCGAGTCTCCTCCCCCCCTGTTGAGCACGCTGGTTGCTGATTTGCCTCCGGTTCTCGACGAACTGGTGGCGCGCCTGCTGGAGAAGGATCCGAACGCGCGCGTGCGCAACGCTCGCGAGGTCATGGATGCCCTCAGCGCCGCAGCCGACACCCTTCGGGTCGCCAGCCGTGTGGCGCCGCCGCTCTTCCTCGACTGCGCCTTCCAGGGACGCAGCGCCGATCTCCGCCGCCTGCGCCAAGCCTGGGTCCGCTCCCGTCGCCGGCGTTGTCTCGAAGCCCTGCTCCTGACCGGCGAATCCGGAAGCGGCAAGACACGTGTGATCAGCGAACTTCTGTGGCGCGCTCGGTGGCAGGGCGCCTGGGTCGGCGAGGCGCTTTGCGACCCCGATGACCCCCTTCCCTACGCACCTTTGGCAACTGCCTGTGCTCCATTGTTGCGGCGCCTCCCTCCCGCACAGGTTTCTGCATGGCTGCGTGACCTCCCGGGGGCCAGCGCCCTCGCCGCGTCGGATTCGTCCCTCCCTCAACCGGCCGCGATTCAAGTGGCCGAGGCGCTCCTCCACCTCCTCAATCTGCTGCCTCGCCCCGCCCTGCTGGTCATCGACCAAGCGGAGCACGCCGCACCCGAATGCCTTGAGGTGCTCGCCGACATCGCCGACAACCCCACCATCGACCACCCCCTCCTCCTGCTCGTTGCCCGCGGCGCCCTGCGCGCGGATCAGCGCCGGGAGGTGCGCGCAAGCGCCACTGCCATCGGCGTAGACGAGACACCGCCGCCAACCCCCGCGGTGATCAAAGCCTGGAAACGGATCGCGGCCGCATTTGCCGAACTCGCGCTTGAACCGCTGCCGCCGGAAGAGATCCATGGCATCGCCAAAGCGATTCTTGGCGCCACCACCCTCTCCACAAATTTCCGCGCGTTGCTGGCCGCGGAAGCCCGCGGGATCCCCGGTCGGGTCCCCAAGATCCTTCGCGCCCTTGACGCCACCGGTCAACTCCACCGCACCAACGGCGCCTGGACAGTCGAAGTCGAAGGAATCGAGTTCTCGGCGGATGGTTTCGCCCTGGACGCCGATGACCGCGCCCATGTCGCCCGGCTGGTGAGCACGCTGGACCCGGGTCTGAACCGGATCCTCCTGCACGCCGCGCTCCTGCGCCACGGCTCTCCGCTCTTGCTCGCCCACGCCACGCTCGATGCCGTCGGCTTCGTTCGCCAGGCACTTCCACGCTTGGAGAAGCTTGGCCTCATCACGCTCGACAGCGAGGGGAACTTTCGCCTCCCCTCGCGTGAACTCACCGAAGCGGTGATCGCCTGCGCAACATCCGCCCCCCCGGCGGAATCCTCTACCCCCTCGAAGAGCGCAACAATTGCCGCCACGGCCGAAACCACCGAAGCGGACGCAATTACCCGCTTGCAGCGCGCCCGCGCCGCCTGCGCGGTGGCTCTCGCGCAAGAACCCGACGCTCCCCCCCTGCGCGTTGCCCGCCTCGCCCTCGGTGGGAAAAGACTCGATCTTGCCACTGAGTGGGGCTTGCGCGCCATCGACACGCTCGGTCCCGCCGCATCCGTCGCCGCTCGGCGAGCGCTGATCGATGGGCTCATCGCCCTGCAAAACGAACTCGACGCTCCCCCGATG
>JALXCG010000442.1 GCA_026991065.1 Gemmatimonadota bacterium
TTTCTCGATGCGGGCGTACTCCGCGCGGGCCTGCCGCAGGTTCGCCTGCGCCAGGTCCACCTGGGTGCGCGCCGTCGCCAGCGCCGCCTCCGCCTCGGCCAGCGCCGCCCGGTAACGCGTCGGATCCAACCGCACCAGCAGATCCCCCCGCTGCACACGATCCCCGGGTTTCACCGGCATCTCGACGATCCGCCCCGAGACATTGGCGCTGATCGAAACCTCGGTGATCGGCTGCACCCGCCCGCTGCCACTGACCACCTGCACCAGGTCGCGGCGCGCCGCCGGCTCCGCGTAGACCAGGCTGCCGCTCTCCTCCGCACGCCGCAGCGTCACCGTCACCGCAGCCCCCATCAGGAGCAACCCGCCGCCAATCATCATCGCCTGCTTGCCGGTCACACTCACCGCCCTTGCACAAAATCCAACCAGGAAGCGGTCGGCTCACCCACGGTAGCCTTCAGAGCCACCCGCGCATACAGCCAATCGTAGAGTGCGGTCACCCGCCCGGCAGCCGCCGCCTTCTGCGAAGCCGCGGCCACATTGCGCTCCAGCAGGGTGCCCGCGCCCACCCCGTACCGCTCCTCCGCCAGGCGCAGTTCCTCCTCCGCGGCCGCCAGGTTGGCCTGCGCCTGCTCCACCCGCTCCCGGGCGTGAATCACCGCCAGCCGCGCCGCCGCTACCTGCCGGGTGATCTCGCGCTGCAGATTGTCGATCGCCGAGCGCCGGTAGCTCACCTCCGCCAGCGACTGCTGCACACTGCTGCGCGTCAACCAGCGATCGAAGATCGGCACATTCAGCGAGACCCCCACCGAATAGGAGTCGCCATCCCGCAGATCATCGATCCCGCCGGGAAACTCGACCCCATTCCAGCTGTAGTTGCCGGTCAGATCCACGGTCGGCCAATAGCCGTCGCCGGCGACCCGGCGACCCGCCTTTGCCGCCCGCAACTCCGCCTGACCCGCTTTCAGATCGGGCCGCGCCGCGTAGGCCGCGGCCACCAGCAGCGACAATGCGGGCGGCCCCGGCGCATTCGCCAGCGCCTGTTCCGCGGCAATCGGCTCCAGTGGCCGGCGATCCTCGATCGGCAGCCCCAGAGCCAGGTTCAGATCGTTGCGGGCACGTTCCACGGCATTGCGGGCATCGATCGCCTCGATCTTGTCGCTGCCCAACTGACCGCGCTGGCGCAACAGATCCACCCGCGGCACGCTGCCCACCTCATGCAGCGCCTCCACCCGCTCCAACTGCTGCCGCGAGCGCGCCACATTGCTCCGCGCGACCTGCTCCAGAGACTCCGCCTTCAGGACCTCAATGAACGCCTGCGTGGCCGCCAGGGCCACACTCTGCACCGCCCGATCGAGCCCCGACTCGGCCGCGTCCCGCTGCGCGTGGCTGCGCTCCAGCCCGGCGACATTGCGAAAACCGGCGAAGAGCGGAAGCCGCGCCGACGCTCCCAGCGCATAGTTCTCGCTGGGCGAAGCAAAGGTCTGCCCGGCAACCGAGAAAGATTCAGAGGGAATCCGCGAATAACTGCCGTTGGCCGATAGATAGGGAAGAAACGCACCCTTGGCACTCAGCTCACCCGCCTCCGCCAGGGCCAGATTCTGGCGATAGGTTGCCAGATCCGGACTGTGCACCTGGGCCAGTTCCAGCG
>JALXCG010000443.1 GCA_026991065.1 Gemmatimonadota bacterium
CGGGGAATGGAGATCCGGAGCGGGCGAAGAGAGGATTGCTCCGAGGGGATCTGCGCCGCGCGGGGAGGGCGCCGGCGCGGTGCACTCGAACAAGGGTCTCTTTTAAGGAATGAGGCGCGAACCTGCCGAGGCACGTATAATCCGCCCAACAGTCCCTGTCGGGAGGTCCGCCGGGCGGGCGGAGGAGTGCGCGGAGAGGCCGCGGGCGAGGCATGGCGGGGAGCGAGCGAATGAGGTGCGGCTTGAGGCGATCGACCGTGAACAAGGGCGCGGCGGCGAAAGGGGTCCAGACGGGGCTGGATCTGCTTGTGGGGGAGCGTTTTCGGCAACTGCGGGGGCGGCGCGTGGGGCTCCTGGTCAACGCGGCGTCGGTGGATTCGCGCTGGGTCCATGCGGTGGATCGGTTTCGCGGGGCGGAAGAGGTGGAGCTGGTGCGCCTCTTCGGGCCGCAACATGGGATCTGGGGCCAGACGCAGGACAACATGGTCGAGTGGGAGGGGTTTCGCGATCCGCACAGCGGGCTGGAGGTGGTGAGTCTTTACGGCGAACGGCGCAAGCCGCGGGCGGAGGATCTGGCGGGGCTCGACGCGCTGGTGATCGACCTGCCGGATGTGGGAGCGCGTTATTACACCTTCTTGTGGACGGCAACGCTCTGTCTGCAAGCGTGTCGGGCGGCGGGGGTGGAGGTGGTCGTGCTCGATCGGCCCAATCCGCTCGGCGGGCATTTTGTCGAGGGGCCGGGGATCGACGACGGCTACGAGAGTTTTGTCGGGCTGCACAGTCTGCCGATGCGGCATGGGTTCACGATGGGCGAGGCGCTGCGCTGGATCGCCGAGCGGCTGGGGGTGTCGGTGCGGGTGATCCGCATGCGCGGCTGGAACGCGCGGCCCTGGTTCGATCGCACCGGGCTGCCGTGGGTGATGCCGTCGCCGAACATGCCGACCCTGGACACGGCGGTGGTCTATCCCGGCATGTGTCTGCTGGAGGGGACCGAGCTGTCGGAGGGGCGGGGGACGACGCGGCCGTTCGAGCTGTTCGGCGCGCCGGAGCTGGATCCGCGGGCGCTGGTGCGGGCGCTGCGGCGGTTCAAGCTGCCGGGGGTGGTGTTTCGGCCCTGCTTCTTCGAGCCGACCTTTCAGAAGCACGCGGGGGCGCTCTGCGGCGGCGCGCAGCTGCATGTGACCGATCGGGCGCGGTTTTTCCCGGTGCGGACGGCGGTCGCGGTGCTGGCGGCGGCGCGCGAGCTGATGGGTGAGCGGAAGTTCTGGCGCGATCCGCCTTATGAGTATGAGACCGAGCGGCTGCCGATCGACATTCTGGCGGGGAGCGCGGAGCTGCGGGAGGCGATCGATGCGGGCGAGGGGCCGGCGGAGCTGGGGGAGCGCTGGGATCCGTGGGAGGAGGCGTGGCGCATGGAGCGGCTGGAGTTCCTGCTCTACCACCCGCGCGGGAGGTCCTAGCTAGGTGCGGGCGCTGGTTCTGGCAGCGGGGCTGGGGACGCGGCTGGCGCCGTTGACGCGCGAGCTGCCCAAGGCGCTGGTGCCGGTGGTGGGGCGACCGGCGATCGGCCAGGTGCTGCGCCGGTTGCGGCGGGCCGGGGTGCGCGAGGTCGGGGTGAACCTGCACCACCACGCGGAGATGTTGGCGG
>JALXCG010000444.1 GCA_026991065.1 Gemmatimonadota bacterium
TGCGGCGGTTGCTGCCGCCGCATAGCCGGGGGGGGATTGAGCCGCGGAGCGGCGCGGTGGAGCGGTGGGCGTGGCTGGTCTCGATGGTGATCGGCGCGCCGAATTTGTCGGTCACCTCGATGCTGCTCCCGGCGTCGGTTCGGCGCAGGGTGTAGGTGAAGGCGCCGCCGTCGGCGCAACTGCCGCCACGGGCCATCCAGTAGCGGTCGGCCAGGGCCGGAATCGCCGGGTCGGTGGCGGCCAATTCCTGAAAGAAGGCGTCGATCGCCTGGCGCTCGCTGGCGACGGCGCCAAAGCTCTCGGCGCCGACCTGGAGCGAAAAAACCTGCGGCCGGAGCATCGAGACATCGGCGATGCCGATCAGTTGCGGGGCCGCGGTTGCGGGGTCGAGGCGGGCGATGATGAAAAACCAGGGGCCATCCGGCGAGCCGTGCAGGTGGGCCGACTGCAGCGCCCGGTAGATCCGCTGGCGGCGCTTCGGCAGGCGCTGAAAGTCGCCCTCCGGAGTGGGGGCGAGCGCCTCGATCGCATATTCGAGCGGGTAGCCGAGAACGCGGGTGTAGAGATCGAAGAGCTGCACCGCGACTTCGGTGTCGGTGACGAATTGCGGGGTGAGCCCCCACTGCTGGAGATATTCGCTGACGGCGTGGTAGTTGGCGAAATCGCCGTTGTGGACCAGGGCTTCGCGCAGGCCGGCGAAGGGGTGGGCGCCGCCCGGGTGCCAGACACGGCCGCGCGTCGGGTAGCGCTGGTGGCCGATCCAGACGTGGGCGCGGGTCTCTTCGAGGCGGTAGTAGTGAGCGATCTCCTCGGCGTAGCCCACCCCTTTGAGGATCATCAGATCTTTGCCGTGGGAGAGGACGAAGGCCCGGGGGGATTCACCTTCGACGTAGAAACGCTGGTTGAGCGCGCGGCTCTGCTGGAAAAGCAGCTCATCCTCGGCCGCGGTGGGGTCGTCGAGACCGCTTTCGGCGGCGAACTGCTCCACCTTTTCCGGGCGGACGCGGACGAAATAGCGTTGCACCCGCGGCGGCGTGACGCTGAGGCCGGCGGCGCGCGGGTCGTCGAGTTGCGGCTGCTCTTCGGCGTGGTCGATCTGCAGGAGGGGCGCCAGAAGCTCTTTTTCGATGGTGGCGCGAACGCTGGAGTCGAGGTAGCCGATCTGCAGGGCGTAGTGGTCGGGGTAGTGGTCGAAAAGGCCCACCGCGGCGATGCCGCCCCCTTTGCCGTTGCCGCGGTTGCGCATCTGCGCGCAGGAGCGGCGGATCATCTCGCCGCCGAGTTTGCGGGTGCCGATGATGCCGATGACTCCACACCCGCCTTCGAGGGTGCGGGCGTTGACGGCGGCGTGGCGCATGGCGGCGTCCGGCCACCAGTGGCGGCGACGCGCTTCGATGATCGCCGCGGGGTTCCGCGCGGGGCCCGGTTTCATTGCGCTCCTCCCTTTTGCGGCAGCGTTGAAGGCGCCGAGGCGGTGGCATCGAACTCCAGCAGGTCCCAGCGCCCGCGGAGTTGGTCGATGCGCTGCATCCCCAGTTCGCGCAGCCGCGCTTCGATGTAGGCGATCCAGCTTCGATAGAGATTGATGATGCGGGTGGCGACCCATTCCGCGCTGAGCTGTGGGGCGAGCCGCGGATCGGTGGTG
>JALXCG010000445.1 GCA_026991065.1 Gemmatimonadota bacterium
CCCTATCCCTGGGTTAATTCCCTCTTCCAGGATGGCGCGACCGTCGGTTGGCTGCTTGCGGAGGGGTTC
The DNA here is from genome assembly GCA_026991065.1 of Gemmatimonadota bacterium. Classification (GTDB taxonomy): domain Bacteria; genus JALXCG01. Next base: position 70 of record JALXCG010000445.1, read on the forward strand.
ATGGCGGAGCACATTCGCCGTTCGGTGCTGCCGGAGCGGCTGGCGCGGGCGCTGCTGTCCGGCAACGGCCTGAGCGAGGACGACTACCAGCGGCTGACCCTGCTCACCGATGCGTCGCTCTCCGACCAGGAGGTGCTGGAGACGCCCAAGGTGTGGGCGATCGGCGGCGATGGCGCGTTCGGCGACATCGGTTTCCAGAACCTCTCCAAGGCGGTGCTGCAAAACCGGCCCAACCTGCAGATTCTGATGCTCGACACCCAGGTCTACTCCAACACCGGCGGGCAGAACTCCGACAGTTCGCCGATGCCGGGTGGGTTCGACATGAACCAGGCGGGGGCGGCGACCGAGGGCAAGCTGACCGAAAAGAAGGGCGTGGCCGAGTGCTTTACGTCGGGTCACGGCAGCCCCTATGTGGCGCAGGTGTCGATGGGCAGCGCGGCGACCCTCTTCCGCGCGCTGCTGGAGGGCATCTTCTACCGCGGCACGGCGTTTTTCCAGTGCTTCACCACCTGCCAGCCGGAGCATGGCGTCGGCGACGATGTGGCGGCGCTGCAGGCGCAGCGGGCGCGCGACAGCCGCGGGGTGCCGGAGTTCATCTTCGATCCGCAGAAAGGCGAGACCTATGCCGACTGCTTCTCTCTCAAGGGCAATCCCGGGCTGCGCGGCGACTGGCAGCAGGTGACGGTGAAGGCAACCAAGGAGCGCTATGCCTACACGGTGGCCCACTGGGCTTATACCGAGGCGCGGTTCCGCCGCCACTTCCACAAGGTGGACGCGGCGACCATGGCGGCACGGCCGAACCTCGACACGCTGCTTGCGCTGGTTACCCAGAATGATGTGACCCACCGCTATTTCCAGGATCCGGAGCATCGCGCTTTCGTGCCGCTGGAGGGATCCTGGACTCTGGTGCAGGGCGCGGACGGCAAGCTGCAGCCGATCGGCATCAGCCGGCAGTTGGTGCTCTTCTGCGTGGAACGCCGCAAGAGCTGGCGGATGCTGCAGAGCAAGGCGGGAATCCGCAACCTGGACCAGGCGGCGCAGGCGCGTTTGATCGCCGAGTATGAGCAGGGCAAGATCCCGCTGGAGACGCTGCGGGCGCGGGCGACCGAGCTGCTCGCGGTGGCGCGCAAGCAGGTGCAGTCCGGTGACAAGGGCGCGCTGCTGGAACTGCTCGATTGAGGCGCTGATCCAGCAAGGTAGAAACGGCCCCGCTGCTTCCGGGTGGCGGGGCCGTTTGCGTGCGATCGCGCCGGTGCCCGGGTGGGGGGCGCGCTGTGGTGTTGGCTTCGGCCGCGGATGGTTTGGTGTGTGGTGACGGCAACTGCTACCCATGCGTGCTTCGCGACAAGAGAGGGGCGCAAGGTTTATCCGACGTGCCCCTTGACCGCCTAACCGCCCGTCCAAGCCCCGGTTTCCCTCCAGAACTTCAAGGTCCATGAGCGCCTCGTTGCTCATTGGACACGATTGGACTACGCTTCCCACTTCGTCGTTCGGGTCCGAATGAGTCGAGGGAACAGATGAACACGGCCGCCATGACAGTCCAGGATGTCGCCGCGTACCTGAATGTCGACCCGA
>JALXCG010000446.1 GCA_026991065.1 Gemmatimonadota bacterium
GTTCCGCAGGCGCGCACGCTAACTCGCTTCACTCCGGCGCAACCGGCTTTCTGTGGCGCGGATGCCGGGAAACGCTCGGGCCACAGGGTCTCAACCCGCGCGAAACCGGAGGCACTCAGAAGCAAGCGCGCACAAAAACCAGCAGGGCCGTGACCGAAGCCAAGAACACCATTAGCCGCATGTCGCTGCTCTCGGGTGTTTCGAGATCGACTCTCTTGCTGGACGGGGGAGATGAAGCACTCATGGTACCCGTTCGACACGCAAGACGCGCGCCAGCTATCACGCACTCCGGTCCAGAACCGCTATCTTCAATGTACCCATGATGTTACGTCAGCACAGAAGAACCCACTCGTGATTTCATCACGGAACTGCGGGCCTCAATTCTCCCCTGCAATTCAGCGTTGTCTTCATATTGGGACGTCGATCTCCACCAGTTCTCCCGCACCCACCACCCTCTCTCCGCCCCCGCCATCGGCCAGGCGAAGGCAGCCATTGTGGTCGATGCCTTGGACCCGCCCGACTACCGCGCCCGGACCGCTGCCGACCTCGACCCAGCGACCGAGATGATCGCAGCGGGCGTTCCAAGCCTCCACCAGCGGCGCAAATCCATCCTGCAAAACCGTCGACCAGCGCGCCTCCAGAGCGGGGACTATTGCTGCAACCACCTCGCTCAGAGAGATGGGGCGCTGGGCGGCCAGCGCCATGCTGCTGCTTCTTCGGCGCAGGCCTTGAGGGAAATCCTCGGCTCTGTGGCCAACATTGACACCGATTCCGATGACGATCCAGCGAATGCCCCCGCCGCGCGTCTCTGCTTGCGCCAAGACTCCGGCGACCTTGCGGCCCTCAATCCGAACGTCGTTCGGCCACTTCACAGCTACACGTCCTTCACCCGACCCCGAGTTGCCGCCGCCAAGCAGCGAATCCAAGGCCTCACAGAGCGCCAAGCCGGTAGCCGGACTCAGTGCACCGAGACCATCCGCCGGCCCTTCCGGGCGCAGAATGAGCGAGCAGTAGAGCCCCAATCCGGGCGGAGAATCCCAAATCCGCGCATGTCGGCCCCGACCACGCGTCTGCTGCACAGCGGCAACGATAGCGCCATGCGGAGCGGGATCGGATGTCGCCCGAGCCCATTCCACCGCCACATCCATGGTGCTGGTTGCGCTCTCAAGAACCCGAGCCGGGCGTCCCAGGCGACGCGTTGCCAAGGCACCGAACGCGGCCCGCAACTGACCTGCTATTTCCTTAATGTCATGATCAGAATCCATCTCTCGCCCTCTCTTACCGCGCTGATTGCGCCCACAACGTACTCAGAACATGCACCCGAGTGTCAAAAATGGTGACACAAGAGAGTGGGAAACGCGGTGCAAATGCCACGCTGCAGTAGCCAGCAAAGAAGGGAGAGCAGGCCAAGCGAAGACTCAATAACGCCTTAGTAATCGGGAGCGACGATCGCGCCGGAACCGGCACGTCCCTTGCGTAACGAAAGGCCGTCGGTCATCGAACCGGCTTTCGTTCCGCCACTCGTGAGACCGCCCGCGTGAGCGCGCGCCACGAGCATTTGAAAAGAGGTCAACCATGGGACTCGAATACTTCCTCCGCGCCATTACTGCCGACAACGACTCCGAGATGCTGCGCGTACTCGACGAATACGATGAAGTGCTGGAAACCGCGCGAGCACTGGAGAGCCTCTCGCGCGAAGACGATATGGTAGCCGCCGGCTGACCCGCGGCCAACTCACTCGGCCCGGTCGAAATCTCAAACCGCACAGAGAAAATCCTCGCCCTCGACCAGGCCCAGCCGCTTCAACTCGCCGCGAACCACGTCTCTCTGCAGGCGTGCGCTTACCGCGGCGAGATAGAGCGCCCCACGAAATCGTAGAGCTTCGGCCGCATGAAGAACCGGGATGCCGTGGATCTTCTTGCCGATCTTGCGCGGGTTTAGATCGAGAAAGGCACTGAGCTGAACGCCGTGCCGCAAGAGCGCCCGCGCCAAAGGTTTTCCCACCACTCCGGCCCCCACGATGACCACCGAGCGACCTGTCTCCAGGGTCTTCGCCACATGCTCCGCCTTGAGGTCGATAAACCGTCGGCGCGCATACATGGGGTGGGTCCGCGTGAGTCGCTCCTCGCGCTCGCGCCAGGCGTGCAACACCTGGGGTAGCTTCCGAAAACGGTAACCGCGGCGATGCATTCGCAGCCACAAGTCGTAGTCCTCCGGAAACTCCCCCTGACGATAGCCCCCGACCTCAACCAGCGCACGCTTGCGCACCATCACGCTCGGGTGCACCACCGGACACTCGATGAGGATCTCGCGGGCAACGCTCTCCGGCTCCAAAACCTGGTTTGACCAAGCCAGATACTCGCGCATGCCGCGACGAGTGGCCGAACGTGGAAACGAACGCACCCGACTTGCGACCACCGCCACCTCTCGTTCCCGTTCCAGCGCCTTGACCTGCAGTGCAAAACGGTCGCGATGGGTGATGTCATCGGCATCCATCCGTGCCACGAACTCAGCCCGCGACAGCGTGATCCCCTGGTTCAGCGCCGCCACGATCCCGCGCGGGGGTGTGTGGAAAACGCGGATCCTGGAGTCGTGCCGGGCATACTCCGCGGCCAAAGCTCCACTGCCGTCACGAGAGCCATCGTCAACGCAGATGATCTCCAACTCAACAAGGCTCTGCCGTTGTATCGAGCGTAGCGCGGCACCGAGGTGGGCAACGCAATCGCGGACCGGCAGAATGCAGGAAACTCGGGGAGTCAGGACGCCGCCTCCTCGGTCCTCGCGAAAAGACACCGACCGGTGTCGACATCCCCTCCCCGGCCCATCCTCCGGAAGCCCACACCTCCGGAGCACCACCGCCACCGAGCCACCGGGAGCCCGAGACGGGCTCCCAGCAGAGCGGAGGAGGTTTGCTCAAGAGTGGCACCTCTCGAGCCCAGTCGTGGACAACCGAGCGACCGCACGACCCAGGCGAAGCCCGCGGTGAGGGGAAAACAGACCACCACGGACACTGCCGCGTCCCACGGACGCCCACGAAGAAACACCTTGTGAAACAAGATGTTCGGACAGTTCGGCATCCTGTCCGAAGCACGCGCTGACCCCCAAGCGGGTCCGGCGATCTCTCCAGGGGAAGTCTCACGACCTGGACGCATCATAGGCGAAGAAAGAGCGAAGATGCAACAAGAAAAGCGAAGAAAAAGCGAATTTCTCGCGGCAGTGCAGCGCTACTTACTCATGCTCCGCCAAGTAGCGTTCCGCATCAATGGCTGCCATGCATCCGGAACCAGCCGCCGTAATCGCCTGTCGATAACGGGAGTCCGCCACATCCCCGGCCGCGAATACGCCCTCGACACTGGTATAGGAGGTCGCATTCATGGTCTTCAGGTAGCCCACCTCGTCCATCTCCAGCACGCCCTTGAAGAGATCGGTGTTGGGCCGGTGGCCTATCGCAATGAAAAGGCCGTCCACCGCGAGTTCGCGTACCTCGCCGGTTTTCACGTTCCGCAGTTGAACACCGCGCACACCGCCCGCATCCGGCTCACCGAGAATATCGACGACCACTGAATCCCAGGCGAATTCAATCTTCTCATTCGCCAGGGCACGCTCCTGCATGATCTTCGATCCACGCAGAGCATCGCGGCGGTGAATCAGTGTGACCTTGGAAGCGTAGCGGGTCAGGAAAAGAGCCTCTTCCAGCGCGGTGTCGCCACCGCCAACGATCGCCACCGCTTTGTCCCGGTAGAAAAACCCGTCACAGGTCGCGCAGGCGGAAACCCCCATCCCCATGAGCGTCTTCTCTTTTTCCAACCCAAGCAAGCGCGCGGTCGCGCCGGTTGCCACAATCACGGTGCGCGCCAACACGCTGCCCTGGTCGGTGGTGATGCGGAAGGGGCGTTGACTCAGATCCACAGCCGTAACCGTGTCGGGGTTCAGCTCGGTGCCGAAACGCTCTGCCTGTTTCCGAAAAAGCTCCATGAGTTGCGGCCCCATCACTCCCTCGGGAAAGCCCGGGTAGTTTTCCACATCGGTGGTGATGGTCAACTGCCCGCCGGGCTGCAGCCCTTCAAAAAGCAGCGGTTCCAGATTCGCCCGGGCAGCGTAGATCGCGGCGGTGTAGCCCGCCGGGCCGGAGCCGATAATGACGACGTTTTTTACTTCACTCATGATTCTCTCGATCTCTGGGATTCCCGTCACGGTCAGCTTCCCGAGTAGGCTACCTGAGTTCCGTGGGTCCCTGGACTCAGGACGCGGCTGTCCAAGCGAGACGGGCGGTGGGTGGAAAAGATGCGCTGAGCTGCTCATTGCGCCGGGAAAACAGTGTGACTTCAGCCCCCATCTTGCACCATCTTCCTGCGTTGGCGCGGGCTCTGACGGGCGATGTGGGCCAGGACCAGCGGCGCTTCCGCCGCTGGCGCGTGCCTCCCGGTACAGCTCTTCCGGAAGTCCACGACTTTACCCGGACTTCTCACCATTTTCCTGCCACAACGTCGAATCTGGTGAGAAGTTCATTAGAGATCATCATCGTCCAGCTCGCCTCGAATCGCCCGCACAGCGGCCTCGACCAGTTGATCATGAATCAGAGCATTGCTGGCCAGGACCCCGCGATGGTTGAGGACGTCGCGCACATTGTACTTCAGAGGTGCGCCGTAGCAATCGCTCATCTTGCCGCCGGCTTCCTCCAGGATCACTTGAGAGGCGCAGGTATCCCACGCCTTGGTGTGCCCCGAGGGATGAATATAGAAATCGCCACGCTGCTCCGCCACGAGGCCGACCTTCAGTCCTACCGAACCACAGGCGACCTCATTGCTGATTCCCAACAAGTACTGCACATCGTCGATCCGCGTGTCCCGGTGCGAGCGCGACACGACCATCAGCATCCTCTCCGGCGAGGAGATCTCCGAGACCCGCAATGGAGTTTCCTCTCCCCCCCGCTCGACCCACGCACCGCTTCCCCGCGCGGCCGAATAGAGCGAGTCGGAGACCGGATGATAGATCGCCCCAACCATCGGCTCGCCATCGATCGCTAAGCCGATCAGAACGCTGAACTCGCCGTTTCCGGCGCCAAACTCGCGGGTTCCATCCAGCGGATCGATCACCCAGCAGCGCGCGCACTGCAACCGCGCCACCGATTCCTTGGACTCTTCCGAGAGCAGAGCATCGGCAGGAAACGCCTGCGCAATGCCGTTGGCGATAATCTCGTACGATGCCTGGTCGGCGGCCATCAAAGCACCAGCCATGGCATCATTCCCGTTCGCTGATGGATCGTAATGGGTAAGCAGGGCTTCTCCGGCACGCCGGGCAAGTGAACGCGCCAGTTCAAGTTCCGCACCTAGATTCACGACTGACCCCCTGAACTGGGCCCATTGCGGCGCCCCAGATTCTCCCGGTTGCAAACACTGATTCAACTGCTCACGCGTCACCACCCGGTGCGCTACCGGGCTGTCGTGAGTAAGGCAATAGGGATTTTAATTCGTCGCAGCAAAAAAAGGGAGAAAAGAACGCGTCAGACACCCACATCATTCGGTGGATAGCAGATCTCCTGAAAAGCGCACCGCGCACAGACCCGGCGATCTTCTACCCGCGGAAAATCCTCGATTCGCGCGAAGTTCTTTTGCGGATCGGCAAGCAAGCCGCGGGCCGCGGCGATGCGCTCAGCCACTTCTGCGCTGGTCCTGTCCAAGAGCGCCTGGTCGAAGTTCAGCACCTTCTCCTGACCGTCGACCAAGTAGAAGGCACGAGCACTGATCTTGGACGGGGAGATTCCCCATTCATGCGCCGCATAGAGCCCGTAGACACGCAACTGGAAGGTGTCCGCGTCGCGCGGTTCGCCGCTCTTCCAGTCGTAGATTGTGACCGCGTCGTCCGGCGGCGCACAGACCAGGTCCATCGCGACCCAGATCTTGG
>JALXCG010000447.1 GCA_026991065.1 Gemmatimonadota bacterium
ACAGGCCAAGGTGATTCTGGCCACCGACTGTGGGTCGACCACCACCAAGGCGATTCTGATCCAGTGGGTGGACGGCGAGTATCGGCAGACCCATCGCGGCGAGGCGCCGACCACGGTGGAGGAGCCTTTTGCCGATGTCACCATCGGGGTGACCAATGCGGTGACCGAGGTGGCGGAATTGGCGGGGCGGCGGCTGCTCGACGACGCCGGGCACATTCTGCAGCCGGCCACGGCGGAGCAGGGGTGCGATATCTACATCTCCACGTCGAGCGCCGGCGGTGGGCTGCAGATGATGGTCGCCGGGGTGGTGGCGGAGATGACCGCGGCGAGCGCCAAGCGGGCGGCGCTGGGGGCCGGGGCGATCGTGATGGATGTGATGGCGGCCAACGATCGGCGGCCGCCGCACGAGAAGATTCAGCGGATTCGCGAGTTGCGGCCGGACATGATTCTGATCTCGGGCGGGACCGACGGCGGCGACACCAAGCATGTGGTGCAGATCGCGGAGCTGGTGGCGCCGGCCAAGCCGCTGCCGCGCTTCGGCGGAGCCTACCGGATGCCGGTGATCTACGCCGGCAACCAGAAGGCGGCGCCGATCATTCGCAAGACTTTCGATGAGTCGGTGGATCTCTCGGTGGTGGAGAATCTGCGGCCGGTGCTGGAGCGCGAAAATCTGGGGCCGGCGCGCGATGCGATCCACGATGTGTTCCTGGAGCATGTGATGGCGCATGCGCCGGGCTACAGCAAGTTGATGGAGTGGACCGACGCGCCGATCATGCCGACGCCGATGGCGGTGGGCAACATTCTGCAGACGATCGCCGAGCAGCAGGGGATCAATGCGGTGGGGGTGGACATCGGCGGGGCGACCACCGATGTGTTCAGTGTTTTCGACGGCACCTTCAACCGCACGGTGTCGGCGAATCTGGGGATGAGCTATTCGATCTCCAATGTTTGTGCGGCGGCGACCATGGAGAAGGTGCTGCGCTGGGTCCATTTCGACATGGATGAGCGGGAGCTGCGCAACCGGGTGAAGAACAAGATGATCCGCCCGACGACGATTCCCCAGTCGCTGGAGGCGCTGGTGTTCGAGCAGGCGGTGGCGCGCGAAGCGCTGCGGCTGGCCTATGAGCAGCACAAAGAGTTCGCGACCACGCTGAAGGGGGTGCAACAGCAGCGCACGGTGGGCGACACGTTCAGCCAGGAGGTGGGCGGGCAGACCATCGTCGACAACATGAAGCTGGATCTGCTGGTGGCGTCGGGCGGGGTGTTGTCGCACGCGCCGCGGATGCAGCAGACCGCGCTGATGCTGGTGGATGCGTTCCAGCCCGAGGGGTTCACCCGGCTGGCCAAGGACAGCATTTTCATGATGCCGCATCTGGGGGTGCTGGCGCAGTTGCACCCGAAGGCGGCGATGGAGGTGTTCGAGCGGGATTGCCTGATCTATCTGGGCACCTGCGTGGCGGCCAAGGGGCAGGGCAAGGTGGGCAAGCCCTGCTTCAGCTACGAACTGAAACGCGGGGCGGCGGGCGCGGGCGCGGCGGGCGGCGGCGCGACGGAGCGCGGTGAGTTGGCGTTCGGCGACCTGCGGCTGCTGCCGCTGGGGCGGGGCGAGAGCGCGCGGCTGGCGGTGGAGCCGGTGAAGGG
>JALXCG010000448.1 GCA_026991065.1 Gemmatimonadota bacterium
GAACTCGGCGGCGTCCACCGGATGGTTGGTCTCGATCGTGACGCCGGCCTTGAGCAGCAGATCGACCTGTTTGTCCAGCGACGGCAGCGGGAAGCGATACTTGGGGATGCCGAAGAAGGTCGCGCCACCCACCTTGGGCAAGGCTTCGAAGATGGTGACGTCGTAGCCGCGGATCGCCAGGTAGTAGGCGACCGTGAGACCCGAGGGGCCGCCGCCGACGATGCCGACCTTGATGCCGCCGCCGACCTGCTCGACCTGGGGTTTGACCACCGCGGCGAGGTCGCTGAAGCGTTCCGTGGCGAAGCGCTTCAGCCAGCGGATTGCGACCGAATCGCCCATCAGGCCCACCGAGCAGACATCTTCGCAGCGCCGGGTACAGACTTTGCCGCACATCTCCGGCATCGGATTGTTGTCGTAGATCAGTTCGACCGCCTTGGCGTAGTCGCCTTCGCGGATGGCGGCGATGTAGTCCGGGATGCGCATGTGGGCGGGACAGTTGCTGATGCAGAGACCGCATTCGACGCAGCGCGCCGCCTCTTTGCGCGCCTGCTCCTCGGTGTAGCCCAGCACCACTTCGGCCCAGGTTTGGGTGCGCTCCTCCGCCGGCATCATCGGCATCGGCACCCGCTCCCAGTCGATCAGCGCGTAGCCCTCCTCCTTGCGCCAGCCGTTGGGGTCGTTGTCCCAGGGTTTGACATCGACGCCGGGGATGTAACGGAAATCCTCGGCGTCGCTGCTCACCCACTCATACTCAGAGGACATGCCGAGCGAGCCGGAGGGGCAGACGTCGACACAGAGGGCACACCAGCAGCAGCGCCCGTAGTCGACGCGCGGGCGCAGCCCGGAGTCGCCCTCGGTCAGGGGCGAGATCTCCACCATGTCGATGGCGACATTCTGGCAGATGTCGGCGCAGGTGCCGCAGCCGACACATTTGTCCGTGTCGTTGATGTGCATGCCGCGGTAGCGCGGCGCGCCGGGGCGGTGGGTATCCTTGCGGGGGACGGTGTAGGGCTTGGAGAAGGCCCGGAACCAGGCGGAGAAGGGCGAGATGACATGCTTCAGGCTCATGATGACCGCGTCCTAGCGTTCGATTTCCGGCGGGCAGGTCTGCATGGAGACCATGGTGGCGCCGAGGTCGGAGATGTTGGTGCCGGGGAGCATTCGTTCCAGCAGCGAGACGGCATGCACATAGGAGGGGCCGCGCACATGGACCCGGCGCAGCTTGTCGGAACCGTCGGTGACGACGAAATAGCCCATCTCGCCGCGACTCGCTTCGGCGCGCACATAGGTCTGCCCCTTTTCCACCGTCCAGTGGAGCATGTTGGGCATGCGGGCGCAGTAGGGGCCATCCTTGGGCATCCGCGCCAGGATTTGGCGAATGATGCGGATCGACTGGGTGATGTCGCCGCGGCGCACCTGGGCGCGGGCGAAGATGTCGCAGCCCTCGGCGGTGATCACGTCGAAGTCCAGCTCCGGGTAGACCAGGTAGGGAGAGTTGCGGCGCACATCGCGCGGCACGCCGCAGGCGCGCGCGGTGGGGCCGGTGATCCCCATCTCGTCGATCCACGCCGGATCGATTTTGCCCACGCCGATGGCGCGCTTGCGGAACACCGCGTTGTCGAAGATCAGGTTGTCGATGAAGGGAAGGCGCTCCTCGATCGCCCGCAGATCCTCCTCCATGCGAGCGGCGAAACCTTCGGGCAGATCGCGCCGCACACCACCGTAAACGATATACATGTGATAGATGCGGGCGCCGGTCAGCTCCTCGAAGCGATCGAGAATGTAGTCGCGGAGGGTGTAGGTCCAGTTGGGAACCGTGCCCAGCCCCATCATCCCCACCTGGCCGCCGAGCGCCTGCAGGGTCGCCGCGAGACGCGCCATCTCCAGGGCCAGGGTGCGCAGCCAGCGCGCCTTTTCTGGGATCACGATGCCGGCGATCTCTTCGACCCCGGCGGCGAGCAGATACTCATTGGTATCCGGCTCCGGCACGCAGATGCGGCAGACAATCGGGAAAGATTGGATGAACTTGCGCCGCTCCATCAGCTTCTCGAAGCCGCGGTGGAGATAGCCGACATGGGTGCGACCCATCTGGATCGTATCGCCCCGCAGCCAGATCTGTACCGACATGTTGCCGGTAACACCCGGGTGTTGCGGTCCCACCCAGAGTTGGACATCCTTTTCGGTGACCTGCTCAGTCATGGAGCAACCTCTTTTCGCCGACCTTGCGACCGATGAACTCACGGGTGTTGATGGACAAGCGCCCGGGCCGGTCCGGAATGTGGTCCAGAACAAACTGCACGGTGTCGAAATCGCGCCGCATCGGCGGAATGTCTTCCCACCCTTCGAGGATGAAAGACTCGCCCTGGCGCGGGCTGCCGGGGAACTCCACCCCGAACATCTCGTTCATCTCCTGCTCATAGGTCACCGCCTGGGGCCACAGCTTGTGGACGCTCTCCATGGTGGCGCCGGAGCGGGCGATCCGGGTGCAGACCATGAGCAGGTCGTAGCTGCGCGGATTCATGAGCAGATAGGTGATCTGGAACTGATCCTCTTCGATCCAGTCCACCACCGACATATGGGTGAGCTGAACAAAGGGGGTGTGCTCCTTGAGCCAGGTGAGCGCGGCCAGGGTCTGCTCGCGCGGCAGACCGACCTGGTGGAGATCGGCGCGCTGCTGCTTTTCCCACTGCACCGTGAACTGATTCTTCAGGGCTTGGAGTGTCGTTTGCATGGCTTTACCAACTGTAGTCCGGCAGGTCCCAGTCCTTGATGATCTGCTTCTGGTTCTCGCGGTACCAATCGAGGCGCTCAATGTAGTCGATGTAGCCCTTGGTCTCGCCGTTCTTGATCATCCGCATCAGCTCTTTGAAGCCGCCGATCAGCGCCTCCGGGCGGGGCATGCAACCGGCGATGTAGACGTCGACCGGCAGGTAGAGGTCGAGCACCTTCATGGTGGCGTAGGAGTCCCAATACATGCCGCCGTTGATGGTGCAGGAGCCGAGTCCCACCACCCACTTGGGCGACGGCATCTGCTCGTACACGCGGATCACCCGTTTCAGCGACTTGATCGAGAGGTAGCCGGAGATGATCAGAACATTCGACTGGCGCGGGGTCGGCCGCATGGCGATGCCGAAACGCTCCATGTCGAAACGCGCGGTGCCCAGCGGGCGCAGCTCGATCGAGCCGCAGCCGGTGCCGTAGGCGATCACCCAGAGCGAATTGGCGCGGAACCAGTTCTTGACGGTCTGGATCGCCTCTTTGTAGCTGAGCGGATCCGGGCGCTCGCCGAGGAAGCAGGATTGATCGCAGCCGTTGGCGTGCGGCACGCTGCCGGCGGGGATCTCCGGCACACCGTGGAGAAGATCGGGTTTGTTGCTCATGGCTTGCCTCTAGAAGAGCGGAAGGAGCACAGCGACCACACCGGCGAGAGTGGGCCAACCAAGGAAGAAGCGGATCGACTGTTCGGTGCGAAAACGGGGAAAGACGGCGCCGACAAAGACGGTCCACATGTAGATGCAGAAGGTCTTGAGGAACGCTTCCGGGATCGAGGTCGCGCCACCCAGGAAGAGATCCATGAACATCACGGTCTTGGCGATGGCGAAGATCGACCGCCCCGACATCATCAGCGATTGGAACACCGCGTTGTACTCGGTGGGGGGACCCACCGGGATCTCTTGCGGCGCGCCGACGATGTTGAAGGGGGGATACATGTTCATGCCTAGCAGGGCCAGAAACGCGGCCGCCGCGGCGAAGGGTTGCTGGAAGAGGTTCCACCCCAGCACCCCGCCCAGCTCCTGCTGGCGCTGCACAATCTCGGTGACCGAGAAGGAGCCGCCGACCGAGATCAGGGCGACCACGGCGAGGCCGAAGGGCAGCTCGAACGAGGTCATCTGCGAGAGCCCGCGGCCGATGCCGATCGGCGAGTGGGGGTGCCCCCCCTCGGCCGCGCCCAGGGCCATTCCCAGCGAGCCGAAGAACATGAAATACATCGCCAGCAAGAGATCGCCGTTGAAGGAGAAGTTCTCCAGCGCCGGCACGCCGACGATCACCGGCAGCACCAGGAAGAGGCCGACGCCGCCGACGAAGCGGAAGATGGGACCGAGAAAGAACATCACGCCGTGCGAGGTGGCGGTGCGCAGAAAGATCACCTTGCCCAGGTCGATGAAGGGCTGGTAGATCGGCGGTCCGATCCGCCCCTGGATGCGGGCCATGGTCTTGCGCACCACGCCGTAGGTCACCAGGCCGTAGGCAATGGCCACCAGCACATTCAGCAAGGACCAGGCGATTTTGATTGCGAGGCTCATTGCACCCCTCCCGCGCTCACCGCGGCCAGAATCACCACCGCGATGACTGCATAGAGGACATAGGTTTGCGCATTGCCGGTGTAGAAGCGGCCGCCGGCTCCGGCGAGAGCCCGCACCGCTTCGCCCACCTGGTTCCAGATGCGTGTCGGCAGATCGCCCAGAATCGGGGCGAAAGCGCGTTTGTAGGGCCGGTAGAAGTCGTAGGCGAAGTGCAACTCCTCCGGTGGCGGCGGCACTTCACCGGCGAAGCCGATATCCAACTGTTTCACCGTGGTGGTGCGCGGTTTCATGATGAAGAGCAGCACCAGGGCCACAACAAAGAGGATGCCGACGAAGATCATCATCTGGGCCGGGTGGAAGTAGCCGTGCGGGGTCACCAGCGCACCATCCTGGACGATCTGCAGGCTGTGGCCCAGTCCCGCCTCGATGATGGCGTTGGCCGGCGTGAGCACCACCTGCGGCGCCACCGCCAGAACCATGAGCAATCCCATCAGCACCACTTGCGGAATCAGCAGCGCCAGCGGCGCCTCTTTGATCTCGCGGTGGCGGGTCTTGAGCTGCCCGAGGAAGACCGAGTGGATCAGGCGGAAGAGGTAGAGAAAGGCGATCAGCGAGCCGAACATCACGAAGCCCAGCAGCAGCGGCCAGCCGCGGTCGATCAGCGCGTGGTAGAGGAGCCACTTGCCGGTGAACCCGGCCAGTGGCGGCACGCCCGACACCGCGATGATGCCGATCAGCACGCTGACGAACGAAACCGGCATGCGCTTGATCAGCCCGCCCATGCGGTGCATCTGCCGCGTCCCGGTGCGCATGATGACGCCGGCCATGGCGAAGAAGAGCAGCATCTTGAACACCATGTGGTGCACGGTGTGGAAGAGCGCCGCATACCAGCCGAGGGGCGAGAGCACCGCCAGCCCGAGCACCACGTAGCCGACCTGGGCGATCGAGGAGTAGGCCAGCAGCTTCTTGGCGTCTTCCTGCAGCAGCGCCATCATCGTCATGCCGAACGCGGTGAGGGCGGCGACCCAGGCCAGAATGTGGGCGCCGCTGATCTCCAGCCCCACCACCTGCGGTTGCAACACCCGGCCGAGCACCAGCAGCAGGGCGAAGACCGGCATTTTCGAGACCACGCCGGAGAGGAAGGGGGTGAAGCCTTCCGGGGCTTCGGTGTAGGCGCCCGGCGCATAGATGTGGACCCCGAACGCCGCGCTCTTCACGACGATGCCGAGCACCAGCAGGATCCAGGCGCTGACCGCGGTCATTCCCCGCAGGTCGCCGAGCCCGCCCAGCGTCTCCACCCCGGCCCCGGCCGCGACCATCAGGCCGCCCAGCAGCAGGAAGCCGGCTGCCGCGGAGAAGAGCATGTATTGATAGGCGGCGCCGCCCGCCTCACGGCCCTGGCCGATCGCCAGGTAGGCGAGCCAGGTCATCAGCTCCCAGCCGATGAAGAGGGCCAGCAGGCCATCCGCGCCGACCAGCAGCAGCAGCGAAGCGATCAGCATCAGGAGCAGGCCCGGCAGTGGCGCCGGCGCTTCCAGGCCGAGGTTCGCGACCAGGGTGAGCGCCGCCCCGCCGCG
>JALXCG010000449.1 GCA_026991065.1 Gemmatimonadota bacterium
AGCTCCGCTCGATCGCCGGGGCTTACTGGCGCGGCGATTCGGACAACGTGATGATGACGCGGATCTACGCCTGGGCCTTCCGCACCCGGGAAGAGTTGGACGCGCACGTCAAGGCCTATAAGCAGGCGCTGGAGCGCGACCACAAGAAGCTCGGCAAGGCGTTGGATTATTACGTGATCGACGACGAGGTGGGGCGCGGCCTGCCGCTCTGGCTGCCGGACGGAACGGTGGTCCGGGATGAGTTGGAGAAGCTGGCGAAGGAGCTGGAGTTCCTGGATGGGTATGCGCGGGTGGCGACACCGCATTTGACCAAGTCGGGCCTCTATTACCAGTCCGGTCATCTGCCCTACTACGAAGAGCACATGTATCCCTTCATGGAGTTGAAGGAGCAGGTCGAGACCGCCGACGGCACGGTGGAGCAGGTGAAGGAGGCGTATTGCCTGAAGCCGATGAACTGCCCCCATCATCATCGGATCTACGCCGCGCGCAAACGCAGCTACCGGGACCTTCCGGTGCGCCTGGCGGAGTATGGGCAGGTGTATCGTTTCGAGGATTCGGGGGCGCTCTCGGGGTTGCTGCGGGTGCGCGGCATGTGCATGAACGACGCGCACATCTACTGCACGGCGGAGCAGGTGCGGGCGGAGTTCATCAAGGTGATGGAGTTGCACCGCAAGCTCTACGAGGTCCTCGGGCTGGACGGCTACCACATGCGCCTCTCCTGCTGGGATCCGGAAGACCCGAAGGGGCGCAACAAGTATGTGGATGACCCCGAGGCCTGGGAGCAGACGCAGCAGGATGTGCGCGACGCCATGCACGAGATCGGCATGGACTATGAAGAGGTGAAGGGGGAAGCGGCTTTCTACGGGCCAAAGATCGATGTTCAGTTCCGCACGGTGACCGGCCGCGAAGAGACCGTGGGCACCAACCAGCTCGACTTCGCTGTGCCGAAACGGATGAAGCTGCACTACACCGGAGCCGACGGCGCCGACCACTATCCCTACATCATCCACCGCGCCCCGCTCAGCACCCATGAACGCTTCGTGGCGTTCCTGATCGAGCGCCACGGCGGCGCGTTCCCGACCTGGCTGGCGCCGACCCAGGTGCGAGTGATTACGGTTGCCGATCGTTTCAACGAATATGCCGAGCGGCTGGTGCGGGAGATGCGGGCGGATTTCGTGCGCGCCGAACTGGATGCCTCGAATGAGACCATGGGCAAAAAGGTGCGCCAGGGGGTCACGCGCAAGATCCCGAACCTGCTGATTGTCGGCGAGCGCGAGATGGCGGAGGAGACGGTCACCCTGCGCCGCTATGGTGTACGCGAGCAGGAAACCTGCAAATGGCCGGAGTTCAAGATGCGGTTGCTGCGAGCGATCCGGACCCGCAGTCGCGATATCTAGCACGCTTCGCTTCTCCCCGCATCGACACCAACCAAGGTCATCATGGCACTCTTCTGCTCCTCCGCGCGGCGGCTTCTGGCCGCGCTTGGATGGTTTCTTCTTCTGGGCATGATCCAGCACGCCGCGGCGCAGCCACCGGCGGGCCACGGCGCTGGTGGACGACCGGGCGGCATCCGGCGCGGCGCTGGGGCCCCGGCGGTGATCCGGGGCCGCGTTTTCGAAGCTGGGAGCACTACGC
>JALXCG010000450.1 GCA_026991065.1 Gemmatimonadota bacterium
CACCTGGGGCAGTATTACACCGCCCTCGCGAAGGATGCCTCCGATTCGGACAGCACTTCGGCGGTCCCTCCACCGGATGGCACACACGACCCGGTTCCGGTGCACGCCCTCAGCGTGGCCGCCGGGAGCCGTTTTCGGTTGGTTGTAGAGGTGCGTTTGGGGCCGGGTGAAGTGATGCGGCCCTGGCTCGATTGGCTGATTGCCAAGCTGTTGGTTCCGGCACTGGAGCAGTTGGGGGTCGGATGCAAGACGCGAATCGGCTATGGTCGGTTTGCGCTCTGCGACCAAGCACCAGGGACGGCTGTGGAGGGGGAGGGCGAGGCCGATCCCAACCCGGCTGAGCGGCCCACGGATGCCGAGCAAGAGCGTACCGTGTCCGGGGTCAAGGTGCTGTACAGACCGGGACGACCTGAACTCGTCGTGGCCCTTTCAACGGGCGAGCGTGCGAGCGTGCATGGCGACCAGGCACGAAGACTCCTGGAACGTCTTCCCGATCAGGCACGAGCCCGTATCAAGAAGAAGAAAGAACTGAAACAGGTCACTGTTGAACTCAAACGGGTCGGTCGGCTGTGGGAGATTTCCGACCTGAGGGTCGCCGGCCAGTGAGGATAGATCTACTGCTGGAGCAGTGGCTGGGCCCGCTGGTGGTCACCCGGCCTGCCTCTCCGCCGTCGGAGCGGGCGCTGTTTGTGGGGGCGGGCTATGCCAAGTCGGTCTATGGCGCCGCACCCACATTCAGGGAACTGGTGCCGGAGGCGGTTCGCAGGCTCCGTGCCGCCGGGATGTGGCAGAGTGGAGCGGGCAGGGAAGAACTCGATCCCGGCGAAGTGTTTGAGGCCCTCACTGCCCGGCTTGGACGTCTTCGGACTGCGCGGGCCATTCTGTCTGAGCCACACATTTCTCCACATGGAATGGCCCTGGCTGAGCACCCTTTGCACCAGGACGAATGGCCGCTGCCGCTGGACTCGGAGTCGGTGTGGCGAACGCTCGGGGAGTGGAGACGGGCCGCGTCCTACAACTACCGCCATCTGTCTCCGCTGAATCCCCGTCGCGGTGTGGCGCTGCTCGGACGCCTGGTGGCCGAGCGTGCGATCAATCGAGTGCTTTCGCTGTCGTGGGACGCGTATCTGGAGTTGGGGTGCTTGCTGGTGGGGCTGCCTGTGGTCGATGAGCACGACACAGACGGTGAATCCGCCTGGAATGGTTGTGCGCGGCCGCGGATTCGGGTCTACGAGCGTGCCTCCGATGCCACACTCAATTGCCGGGGGCAAGGGGATGTGGATCTGTTCAAGTTGCACGGCGGTGTTCGTACTTTGCACCATTTACTGGATGATGTGCAGCATCGCCGGTTGACTCCGGAGAATGCAGAGTTGGAGCTGCGCCAATCATTCATGGTCTCATCCTCCGACCTGGTCAGTTGGCGCGAACAGATCCCCTGGGTGCGCGAGCTGGTCATGGACACCATGGCCAGCCACGCTACGCTGTTCCTTGGCGTTAGCTTCAGCGATCCGGCGGTGTTTCAGGCGGTGCGGGAGCAGATCAAGCGCTGGGAGGATGCGGCCAGGCAGATTCGCAGCGGAGTTGCCGGGCGCCAGCCCAGGACCTTCAATCGCCGGGCCGATGGTGCACGACGTCCGCATCTGGCGGCGATCACGAGAAGTACCGGACTTCGCGTTCGCAACGCCATGCGGGTGTCGCTGCCGCCGGAAGTGGGATACAGAGAGATACCGCGTTACCCGAACCAGCGTGCTCAGGAGTATTGTGGTGCCGCGGACGCCGTGGATGCACTGCGGTGTGCGTATGCCTGGCACTTGGGGCAGATCTTGTTGCGGGCTCTGCTCCCGGATAGGAACAGGACGGCAGAGCTGCTGGAGGCACGACTGCGCGACGCCGTTCAGCGCAGAAGCAGGAGCAGAACGGACGGTTCTTCCCATGGGCCGACAGCGGCGGCGGCGGGGGCCGATCCCGTGGAACTGCTCTGCGATGCGCTGGGACCATCGGCTCGTTGGGCTGCTTTGGCCGAACGGCGGCCGCCCTTTTCGCCGTTTCAGTGGGCGAGGGACGAGGGGCTCGGCGCGTTTCTCTACGCTCCCTGGAACGTCGGATTGGAGGCGTGCCACGGGGTGGCGGAGAATCTGCGGCTGATCGCCCGGGTTCTGGCCGCTCTGACAGCACCATCATCCCAATGGCAGGCAGCGGTTTCCAGGGTGGGAGAGTGGGTCGAGATTCACCGGACCGACAGCAGGATGGCGCCGGTTCGACGAATCTGGTTCTGGCCTTGGCCGTGGCCTGTTCGGTTTGGGTTGCATTCCCCCTATTTGACACAAGCGCTGCGCAGCGCGTTGCCCGCCAATACGGCCGGACACGGTACGCCCCTGCCGCAAGTTGAATTGTGTCCGCTGATCGCGAACTTCACGGAGGATTGCGCGACGAATTCACTGTGGGTCGGATCTCAAAGGGTGTGCGTGAAGAGTTGGAAGACACTCTACCGGGAGTTGAATTTGCAAAGGGGAAATGATGCGATTGAATAGGGAACTGGCGCGCGTGTTGGGCGGCGATCTGCGCCGATTCGTGTTGGGAGACAACGGTCGACCGGTGGAGCGAACAGCGCGCAAGCTGGGAGTGTTGTGGGAACCGTGGTGGTGGTTGCCGGAGCCGGAAGGCTGGCATTGGCGAACGAAAAGTGGTGTTGCTGTATCGGCAAAAGCGCCACAGACCCCGGGGCACCTGGAGCTGGAACAGGCGCAGCGGTTGCTTGAACAGTTGGGAAACGGCGGACGGATGGCGAGTGAAACGGTCGCGGTTGTCCTGGCCGATCCAGTAAACTGTGCCGTCACGTTGGTCTGGTGCCCTGAATTTCCCGATTCCTTTTCCTCCGACTGTCAGGAGTCGTTCGAGATACTGGCCCGATTCGCGGAGACTGTGTTTGAGTTTGGGTGTGAGCATCAACAGGGGCTTGCCATGTTGCCCCTGGTTTATATTGTGGTGGCGGTTCCCCACGATGCTTCGCATGTGGAGGAGGCCCGTGATCGGTTCCGGCGCAGTGAGGAGCGGGTGCTCAGGGCCACCGGGTTGGCCGATACGCGCATCAATTTCCGCTGGGTCTGGATCGACGCAAGAGAATTGGAGGCAGGTGGCGATGTAAAACGTGAGAAATTTGGCGACCGCGTGCGACGCAGCCTTCTTTTTGCCCACAGTCTATTGCCCCAGAAGGATGAGCGCTGGCGTTATAAGCCGTGGCCTCAGTGGCGGCAGCCTGGCAGTTCCGAGCCAATTCTGAGCGAAGTGTTGAAGGAGGTTGCGGAAATCGACGCGCTGTTCCGGACGGGGGATGCACCTCAACACAACGAATCCGCCGACCCGCAGTGGTGGCACGCGACCAATAATCAAGTGTTCAGGTTGAGGGACAGACTGAAGGAGAAGTGGGAACCTCCGAACCTCCCCTCAACTCGCAGAGAGGATGCTCGGGCGGAACCGGAGATGCCGGATCACGGTACGCCGGGGCCGCAACTGTTGGAATGCCGGATGCAGGTGCGCCACTGGTCTCGCAGCGGGTTGAGCCTGCCTCTGGCTCCGGTGACGCTGGTGGCGGCCGACAACGCGGCAGGGAAAACCAGCCTGGCGGAATCTCTCCACGCCACATACTGGGGGATAGCCAGGGCACGCTTGAATGCTCCGCCGGGTTCGCGGATCTGGAAAGAGCGTGGCAGGCCCGGCGCTGATGAGAAGACAGTGCGGCGCCCCAAAGGGTCGGTTCTGGCGGTTCGGGGAGAGGCAGACCCGGCTTCCGGCAGTGTGACCGCCCTGTTTGGCTCCGATGTGGATCTATCCGCAGAGAGCATCGGCCCGACCGATCTGTTTATCCTGGCCGCTAAAACCAGTGACAGCCTTCCCGTACAGCAGTTGGTGGATCTGACCGAAAGCCTGAAACAGAGGATTGACGCGACTCTTGCTGCACCGCCGTCGCAGCGCGGTTGGCAATACAGCACCCGCTGGACAGACCCGGACCCGGACCGCGATCTGGATGGCCATGAGCCTGTGGTTCAGGATCTGCTGCGGGCATTTGTCTCCCACTATGAGGAGGAGGTCCATGTCGAAGAGTCCATGTTGGGCGAGGATGACCCGGCCCGCCGGAAAGACTTGGAGCGCCTCAAGACCGCTGTCGGAGAGATACGGGAACTTCTGGAACAGCTCCATGCAGAGCAGGGTGAACGGCAGCAGGGGAGTCGTGCGGGGACAGAAGATGGCGACCACCGGGAGCTTCGCGGTGTTCCCGTTGATTTTGCGCTGTGTATGATGTTGGATCGTCGCCTGTTCTCGATCTTGGGAGCAGGCGAAGAAAAAATACGAGGTGTGGCAGCGCTCTTGGACCAGGCAAACCGGGGATCTTGCGACGACCAACTGTACCGAACTGCAGCCATGCAGTTGGTCGGCAACTGGGCACAGTCGCTGCAAACCACTGTTTCCGCTATGGTCGAGGAGGTTGCTGAGAAGACAACGGCCACCTTCGGGGCGGAGCAGGAACTACCGGACCGTGTGCAGCGCATTCTGGTGGACCGGGAGGAGCTGAGGCTGTGCGAACAGGCCGGAACTGAAAAGACATCGGATACCCGGCCCAATACAGCGCGATTGGTTCAGAGCGCCCATGCCCACCGTCTGGCTTGGGGCATGGCCCTCTCCCCTGCCCGCTGGCGGCCGCTGGTGGTGGATGACATCACCCTGGGGCAGGACGCGCCCACGGCAGCCCGGTCGATCTATCGTCTGGCCGCGATCGCTCGCAGCGTGGACGTATGGAACCGTTGCGACCATTCTCTGGATTCCCAACCCCAACGTTATCGCTTCACCGTGGAGAGTTGGGAGGAGGATCCCCGGAATATGACCAGCCGGGACCTCACGGTGATGCCAGGGGAAGCGACAGAAAAAGCCTCGGCCGAGCTTGCGTGGATACAATCCACACCATTGCCGGCCCAGATGATTCTCACCACCTACCAGCGGGAGGCGGCGCAACGGGGAGCGGAATTGGTAGGGGTCGTTCGGAGTGAAGAGCAGCGCCGCTTGCTGGAGTCACTGATTCCTCTGCAGTGGCGCTCCGCTGTAGTGAGAGGATTGAGGAACGCCAGGGAGGACTATCTGAAGATGCGGGGGCAGTGGCCCGATGAGTGTGCCGGAAGCGCACCGCCCGTGCCCGCCGTCGCTGCCAGGCTGTGTTGGCGGGCGGCGGATTGGCAGCAACTTGAAAAGCTGGCGCAGGTGGCGGACAGCGATTGGGGGAGTATTCAGAAGCCGGATGATTGGCGAGAGCGTGCTTGCGAGGCGATCGAGGAATTGGGCCTGCATCGCCTAGGGTCTGCCCTGAAGAGCTGGGCCGGCTCCTGTGAGCCCAGCAGTAGTGGGAAGTATGCCCTGAAGATACTGGAGTGGCTACTCGTGAGTGACCTCCTGCCGGCGATCCTGGTTGATGCCCGACGGGGGTATGAGCCATCCACTGTGGCGACATTTTATCTGTCGGTAGATGGAAAAGGGGTTGCAATTGATCCGGTTCGTCTTCTTCGCCAGGCTTCGTTTCTGCAGTATCCCCCGTCGATCGTGCGGGAGATCGGGAGTGCGGGCGCCGGAGAGGCGGACGATTCTCCGCGCTCACCGGCGGGGGGAGCAGAGTCGAGCGAGGCCGCGGGAGAGATCGCATCACCTTCCGAAGAGACAGACTCTGTGGGTGAGCCGGAGCGCCCGTTGGGAAGCAAATCTCCCTCCGATCCGCTTCCCAAGGCTCCCCCGGGAACAGGGGGGAAGCAGGAGGCTGCGACTCCGGCTGTGTCCGAGCCGGAAATACCGACTGGCCGGCAGCGTGTAGACGATCGCGCGCGGCACC
>JALXCG010000451.1 GCA_026991065.1 Gemmatimonadota bacterium
CGATCATACCAACCGGCTTCGGCAAGCAGCTCCTCCGCCAGTTCGGGATCGTAAGAGAGCGGTTTCACGTCATGGTTGTAGCCGGGTCCGAAATAGCTCTGCGCGCCGGTGACCCGGATTCCCAGTCCGTGGTAATTGGTGCGCAGAAACGAATCCCAATCAAAGGCGTGGCAGAGCGCCTTGCGCACCGCGACATCCTTCAACTGCGGTCGATACAGATTCCAGCCTGTATAACCGTAGGTTCCGGTGTAGAAATAGCCTTTGTAGTAGTTGGAAGTAAACGCCTCGGTCGCGGTGCCCTCGCCGAAATAGTCCTCCGATTTGACCCGCGCGAAGAAGTCCAACTCGCCATTCACCAGCGCCAGGAACGCCGCGTCATCATTGGGAATGTGGCGCCACACAATGCGGTCGAAATAGCCGCCTTTTTCCGGTGCGTGGTAGTCAAGAAACCGCTCCGCGGTGATCGACTGCGAATCCCATTTGGTGACCTTGTAGGGGCCGAGACCGATCCAATTGGTGTTGTGGGGATTGTTGTTGATATAGTCGCCCAGCTCCGCTTCAGTGAACTTGTGCCCGGCACCGAAATGGGCATGGACCTCGGGGTCGTATTTGCGGTTGTCGGGATCGGTCAAATCGTAGAGATGGCGCGGCAGGATGCACATCGATCCGGGAACATCCAGGGCCTTGAAATACTGGGATGCATAGTAGAACCGGATGGTCCGCGGATCGAGCACCTCCGCGGCGAGAATCTTCTGGTAGCTGAATCGAATCTCGTCGCAGTCCACCGCCGGATTGTTGTAGATATCCCAACTGAAGAAAACATCATCGGCGTCGAAGGGGTGGCCGTCGTGCCACTTCACGTTGCCGGGCAGGTAGAAGGTGAAGACCGTGCCGTATTCAACGGCGGCGACGTCCGCCGCCGGGACGTGCACCGCTTCCGCGCCCGCCGACTTCGCCCGCGAAACCGGCTTGACATCAAAACCTCCAGCGGCGCTCTTGCTGATCTTGCCAAAGAGAATGGAGCGCGCGGACTCCCCTTTGCCGATCCGGTGTGCCGTGGAGTAGCGGGCAACCGCCTCCGGCCGCAGAATCAGCTGATCCTCCTCGTCCCAGCGCTCGCAGAGACTCGGTTTCATCTCCCAGCTTTCCCAGTCCTGGAGCACCAGCTGGTCATGCACCTCATAGGCCATCCAGGTGGAGACCGCAGAGTTTTCGATCGCCCGGTTGAGCCCCTCCGGCATGGAGGAGAGATGAACCACCACCTGCCCGCCGTAGGCCGGCTTGGCCGGCTGCGCGCGGTCGGGGTGGAACTCATCAATCGTCACCGGGCCGGGCCCCACTTCCGGCTCAGCGGTCGCTGCCATGGCGGCGGCGGACCCCAAAAAGATCAAAGCAAAGCAGGTAGACACAGCGCGGCGGGACCAGCGTGGCGGGAGGAGGTTCATCTACATCTCGATCCACTTGGGGCGCGGCAGGCGATCGCCGGCCCAGGATTGCCAATAACCATGACCCGTCGCTCCGGCGACCGGCCCCCGGAGAGAGCATTCCTCTGCCGGTGCTGCGCATCTTAGCGCAGATGGGGCCGCTCACAAACCTCGGCAAACGTGAACCGCCCCGCTCCGCCGGCCGGTTTCCCGCAAACTCCCGGCCCAGCCGGGAAGATCAGGCTTCCCGGCGCAACTGCTCCGGCGTGACCACCGGACCAAACTGCTCCCGAAGTTCCCGAAGAGCACGCTCCTGCGCCGTCAGAATGGTGAAAAAACGCTCCGGAATGTGCATTTCCTTGCGATAGGCAGTCATCTGGAGGTCGATGCGCTCGAAAATCTTGTCAACATAGAGCGAGAACTGCCGGCGATAGAGGTCACGGTCATAGACCTTGTCGATGCGCTCCTTGAACAGGCGTTCCAGATCTTCGTAGAGCGGCAGATAGCCGATCGGCGCATCCAACGCCCCCACCTCACCGTGAACCCGTCGTTCCAGCCAGGCCAGCCACACCTTGACGTCACGCTTCTCGCCCAGCAACTTCGGCGTGCTGCCACCGCGCGCGGCATCGGTCAGAAAATAGTTCATGCCCGCCAGCAGCGGCCGCTTGTCGGCGGCAATCCTGGAGTTGCCGAAGAAAGCAAACTGCGCGCGCATATTGTCGCCAAGCGATCCCGGAATAAAGGGCGCATTGGCCCAGGGCGCGCGCCGCACACCGCTCACCCCGACCTCGGTCGCGGTGGACGCCGAGACGATGCAAGCCCCGATCGCCACCCCTTCATCGCTGCTCTTGGCCACCCACACCGGCGGCATGGTATCGGCGTCCCGCCCGCTGTAGGTGAAGATCCGGGTCTCCACTCCGGCGGGGTTCTCCGCCTCGGTCGAGTAATTGGAGAGCGCCGAAGCGGTGACCGTGCAGCGCGCATTGGGATGTGAAACCGGAACCGGCTTGTTCTTCTCGTCGAGTTTTCCCGGCCACCATTCGCCCTGATAATTGACTCCCCGTTGCGGCTCGGGATCACCATCTCCGGTCCAGCGCGGCGTATTGTTCTCATCCACGAGGACATTGGAGAAGATCACCTCCGACCCTTCGTTCCGGAGCACCTCCATCAAGTGCGGATCCCCCTCCCAGTTCACATCCTTGAGAATGCCGAAGATCCCACACTCGGGGTTGATCGAGCGAATCGAACCGTCGTCGGCGATCCAGCACTGGGCCAGATCGTCGCCGAGAAAATGATCGCCCGCCATCGCCGTGGTGGTTTTGCCGCAACCGCTCGGCGCCGCCCCCGCACACCAGGTAACGCGCCCGCCGGGCCCTTCAATCCCGGTCACGAACATGTGCTCGGCCAACTCCAGCCCGCCACCCTCCAGCACCGCCTTGTCGACGGCGAACCGATGGTTGCCTTTCTTCAGCAGCAGAGTATTACCGGCATAGGTGCAGAAAACGCTGTAGGTGGTCCACCACGCGCGATCCATGAAGATTCGGGCGTTGGGCAGATCCTCGGGGCGGTTTTCGCCCTCGCTGTGGATGTTGGCGAAGAAGTGGCCGCGGGCCTCCACCTCTTGATCGAACGAGGCGTAGCAGTTGCGATAAAGGATGTAAGCGCTGTGCATCACATAGGCGGAGGAGCTGATCTCCAGCGCTGGATTGGAGGCCGGTGCCCCGACCGGACCGCGCGAGAAGAAACCGACATACATCGTGCGCCCGCGCATGACCCCGACCATGCTCTCCCGAATCACCTCCAGGGCAGTATGGCGCACCATGTTCTTGCCGAGCGTACTGACCAATTCGCCATCATTGATGATGTAGAAGGTGTGGTCCACCAGGCGCCCCTGCTCCTCCTTGAGGTCAAAGTGGACCGTATGGCGATCGATCGCCAGCGGCTTCTCCTCGCCGCGTTCCAGAGCCGCCTGGCGAATCGCCTCCAGATCTTCCGCCGATCCCGTGCTGACAAAGACCCGTTCCGGCTGGCACATCGCAATCGCATTGGCAATCTTGATCAACGCCTCCGGGTGGTGGATCGCCCGGATGCGCGCCAGGTGGGTCGCATCCAACTTCTCTTCAAAAAGAGCCTGGGCGGCTTCAACACTGTTAATCTCGCCAATCTCGGCAACGATATCGCAGCCGCTCTTACGCTCGAGCATACTTCGTCTCCCGGATCTGAATCCGTGGCGCTCCAGAGAAAACTCCCCTGGATGAGCCCCTGTCTCTCAGCCAACGGCGTGAGGAGTTCGGGTGGTGGTACAAATACAGTTTCATCGCATCATAAAAAATGCGCCGCTCCATTGTCTAGTCTGAACGATCCGTTCTGGAATATAAATGCCTCCATGGCTTGCAGTTTCCCGCCGTGCCCGGAACTCTGGTCCAACCCGTGGTTGCGCAAGACTTCCAAATCACGCGGCAGAGGACCACCGAATGTCCGAAGATGGGCAACCATGCTCAATACTCACATCCTCTTCCAATCGCGTTCACTGCCGCGCCGCGCCGGGCGTCGCGGCGCCCCGCTGATCTGCGCCGCGCTCCTTGCCGCCGGCTGCAGCCGCGGTGTCGCCACCCCACCCGCATCATCGCCGGAGACCCGAACCATGTCCTCCCGCTCCAACGACCCCAAAGCAAGCCTCAGCGATCTACAGTATCGCGTCACGCAACTCTGTGGCACCGAGCCCCCATTCAACAACGCCTACTGGAACAACAAGCGCCCCGGCATCTACGTCGACGTGGTCTCCGGTGAGCCCCTCTTTACGTCGCTGGACAAATACGATTCCGGCTCCGGCTGGCCCAGCTTCACCCGGCCACTGAACGCCGCCGCGGTCAAGGAGAAGCCGGACCACTCCCTCGGCCACACCCGCACCGAAGTGCGCAGTTCCCGCGCTGATTCCCACCTCGGTCACGTCTTCCCGGACGGTCCCGGCCCCACCGGGCTGCGCTACTGCATCAACTCCGCCGCTCTGCGCTTCATCCCGGTCGACTCGCTCGAAGCCGAGGGCTATGGCGAGTTCCGCGCGCTCTTCGACAACAACGCCGCGGACACCGGCGCGGACAGCGCTCCGGAGTAGCGCGAGCGCCGCCTCCTCACCGCCCCCAGCCGGAAGGTCGCGGTCCCATCCAGAGTTCCAACCTCCCGCCGGACACCAGGTCGGCATGCTCCAGGTGCGGTCGCGTCCACTCCTCTCCATTCAGCTCCGCCGCCTGAATGTAGTAGTTGCCCGGACCGGCGTCGTGCGCAACCACCTCGAAATCCCCTTCGCGAAGATGCAGCAGGGCCCGCGGAAATAGCGGCGACCCGATCCAGTAATCGGTGCTGCCCGCCACCGGATAGATCCCCAGCGCGGAGAAGACGTACCAGGCCGAGAGCGTGCCGTAATCATCGTTGCCGTCCAGCCCCCCGGCCCCGGTCCCATATTTGGTCCGCATCACCCAGCGTGCCCACTTCTGCGTCAGATCGGGCCGACCTGCGTCATTGAACAGATAGACAGCGTGGATATCCGGCTCATTCCCATGCCAATAGTAGGCATCGGGAAGCAGCGTGTCGGGCCGCCGTGTCGAGCGCCGGAAGAACGCCCCCAGGCGGCGCACAAAGCGCTCTTCCGACCCGAAGAGCCGCACCAATCCGGCGCTGTCGTGCGGCACCATCCAACGCCACTGCCACCCATCCCCCTCCACAAATTGCGGATCGAAAGGCCATGTCGGCAGAAGCGGTTCCACCCAGGAGCCATCGCTGTAGCGGCCGCGGAAAAAGCGCCGTTCCGGATCCCATACGTGCTCGTAGTTCCGCCCCCGCGCGGCGAAGATCTCCGCGTCATCCGCGTATCCAAGCGCCGCCGCCAGATTGCCGATCGCCCAGTCATCGAGCGCGAACTCCAGGGTCTTCGACGCCCCCTCGTCGACCCGATCCTCGGGGCAATAGCCCAGTTCCACATAATCCTCAATCCCGCTGCGTCCCCCATGCGGCCGCGGCTCCAACGCGTGGCGCCGCATCGCCGCATAAGCGGCCTCAACATCGAAATCCGTCAGCCCTTTCAGATAAGCATCGGCGATCACCACATCGCTGTGGGTGCCGATCATCCCGCCGGTGTAGCCGATCATGTGCGCCCATTTCGGCAGATCCCCACCCTGCTCCAGCATCGCCACCATCGAGCGCACCACATCCTGCTCGCGCGCCGGCGCCAGCAGCGCCAGCAGCGGCGCCTGGGTCCGAAACGTATCCCAGAGCGACAGATCACTGTAATAGTGCCACCCCTCGGCGACATGCACCTGCCGGTCGAACCCCAGATAGCGCCCCCCCTCCTCGCTCAACTCGGTCGGCGCGATCTGCGCGTGGTAGAGCGCCGTGCGAAAGATCGTGCGCTGCTCCTCGCTGCCCCCCTCGATCTCCACCAC
>JALXCG010000452.1 GCA_026991065.1 Gemmatimonadota bacterium
CTCTTCGCCCATCCTGCGCCGGTGCCTCTATGCCCCCCGCCCCGCCCTGCTGCAAACCACCCGTGCAGAGCGCCTGGAGCGGGCCGGCGATCGCCGGCGCCTGGTGAAGGACGCCGCCACCGCCACGCTGCGCCTGCTGGCCGCGGGGCACCGCGCCATCGGCGTGGTGGTCAACCGGGTGGCCATCGCCCGCGACCTTTGGGCCTTGCTGGAAAACCACCGCGACATCAAGCGACACAACGCCCGCGTCGGCCTGATCACCGGCCGCATGCGCCCCCTGGACCGCGCCCGCTCACAGCATCTGCTGCAACAACTGCGCGCCGACCGCGGCCCGGAGCAGGATCCGGAAACACCGATCATCCTGGTGAGCACCCAGTGCATCGAGGCCGGAGCTGACATCGACTTCAGCGCGCTGGTCACCCAGGCGGCACCGCTGGACGCCCTGCGGCAACGCTTTGGTCGTCTCAACCGCATGGGACGTTTCGGCCCCCCCGCCTCGGACACGGCTCCGGGTGCGCCCGCGACCGGCGGTTCGCGGCCCGGAGCCAGCGCAGTAATTCTGCTGCCGCCGGCCGACTCCAAGGCGCCGCCCGACCCCATCTACGGCGCCGCGCTGCAAGCCACGGCGGAGTTTCTCCGCCGCCACGCCCAGCCCGGCCCAACCACCAATCTCGACCCCGGGCCCGATCCCGCGCGTGATTCCGCCCCCCTCTGTTTTGACTTCGCTCCCGCCGCCGTGGCGCGCCTGCTCGACTCTCTGCCGGCCGCGCAACGTGCATCCCTGCTGGCCCCCGCGACCAACGCTCCGCTTCTGCTGCCCACCTACCTCGATCTGTGGGTCCGCACCCGCCCCCGTCCCTGGCCCGATCCGGAGGTAGGGCCTTTCCTTCACGGCCCCCGCCGGGATGCCGATGTTCAGGTCATCTGGCGCGACGATCTCACCGAAGATCTTCTTCAGCGGCTCGCCGACGCGCCCAGCCGCGCCACCCTGCGCGCTCTGGTTCTCCGGCTCCATGCGCTTCCCCCCAACACGCAGGAAGCGATCGCCCTCCCGCTCTACGCCGTCCGCGCCTGGCTCGGCCGGGTCGCCGCCACCGCCGTCGCCGACGTAACGTTCGAGGTCGCGCCCCCCTCCGGCGGCCGCGGCCGCGGCCGCGCTCTTGCCGCCGCGCCGCGCCCCGCCCTGCGCTGGGCGGGCGATGCCACCGAGCTGGTCACGCCGGACGCTCTGCGGGTCGGCGACACGCTGTTGGTGCCGAGCAGCTACGGCGGCCTGAATCCCGCCGCGGTGTGGGACCCGGAAGCAGCAGTCGCCGTTGCCGATCGGGCCGAAGAAGCGCAGTGGCGCGCCCGCGGCCGCGCCGCAATCCGCCCCCAGCGGTGCACCGTGGCAGAGGCTCCCCCCGACGAGTGGTGTCGCCGCCTGCTGGCCACCGACGCCGAGTTCACCGAGGC
Source organism: Gemmatimonadota bacterium (assembly GCA_026991065.1). GTDB lineage: Bacteria > JALXCG01. The sequence goes on from JALXCG010000452.1 coordinate 1,456, forward strand.
CGAGGCGGTCGAACCATTCGCCGACGCGCTCGAGGAGCGCCGCGCCATCCGCGACTGGCTGGACCGCCTCGTCGCCGTCCCCGCGACTCCCGACTGGCTGCGCCAGGCCGCCGCCCATCTGCGCCGCGCCGGCTGGCAGCGCCTGCTCCTCCCCAGCCCCACCGGCGATGCCC
>JALXCG010000453.1 GCA_026991065.1 Gemmatimonadota bacterium
ACACCCTGAACGCCGCCATCTCGCGCGTGTTTCCCGCAGTCGACCGCAACCACCTGGCGGTCTTCGAGGTGGACCTGCAGAACCCGCCGCGCACCTTCGTCGCCGGCATGACGGTCGCCCTGGATGTCTCCTTTGCCGCCGCCGAAGGACTGTCGGTCCCCGTGGATGCCCTGCTGGAGGGCACCAACGGCAACTGGGTGTTCAAAGTGCAGCAGCAGACCATCCATCCGGTCGCCGTGCAGGTCCTCTCCGCCGGCAGCGACTTTGTCGTCGTCAGCGGTGAACTGAGCACCGGAGACCGCGTTGTGACCGCCCGCCCGTCGCGCCTGATGATGCTGAGTGACGGCCAGCAGGTGCGCCTGGCGACCCCGAACCAAGAGGGAGGCCGGCCATGAGCATCGTTGAATCCTACCTGCGCAAACCCCACCTTCTGATCTCGCTGGTTCTGCTCGCCGCGGTGGTTGGGTTCGTCGGCTTCAAGAAGATGCCGGTGAATCTCTTTCCCGACTCCGAGCGCCCCCAGATCGCGGTGGTGACAGTGTTTCCCGGCGCCTCCTCCGCCGATGTCGAGAGCGATGTTTCCCGCACCATCGAAAAAGAGGTCAACACCATCGACCTGGTGCGGCGGGTGGTTTCGGTCAGCAAGGATGAGGTCTCCGCGGTCACTGTGGAGTTCGAATATGAGAAGGGGCTGGACGCCGCCGCTACCGACGTCGCCAACGCCCTGCAGAAGATCAAGGCGAAACTGCCGCCCAGCATCCGCCCGCCGATGCTCTTCAAGATCTCCTCCGCCACCGGCGCGGTGATGACCCTGGCCCTGACCCCGCATCCAGACTCCCCGCTGGATCTCTCCATGGTCCGCCAGTTGGCCGACAACCAGATCAAAGAGAAGCTCCTGCAGCTACCGGAGGTGGCCAATGTGGAGGTGTTCGGCGCCCACCAGCCGGTGATCCGCGTCGATCTCGATCGCGACCGCCTGGAGCGCAACCACCTGACCGCCTTGCAGGTGCGCCAGGCGCTCACCGCCTTCAACGCCAACCAACCGATCGGCCTGCTGATCACCGCCGAGAGCCAGTTCCTGGTCAAACGCACCGGCGAGTTTCAGCGCGTCGCCGAGGTGGGCGCGATACCGGTCGCCAACCGTCCCGGCGGCGCCGTCCACCTGCGCGATGTCGCGACCATCCGTCGCGGCGTCCTGGAGCCGCAGAGCGCCTATCACGGCAACGGCGCCCCCGCCATCGCCGTCAACATCCAGCGCGCCACCAGCGGCCACGCCCTCAACACCATCGCCGACGTCGCCGGCTACCTGCCGCAACTCGAGCAACAGTTCCCCGGCATCGACTTCACCATTCCCGACACCCAGGGCGAGCTGATCGAACTCTCGGTCGGCAACATGATCGACGCGCTCCGCGACGCGGTGATCATGACCATCATCGTCATCTTTCTTTTCCTCGCCGACCTGCGCGGCATGTTGCTGGCGGCGATCAGCATCCCCTTCACCTATCTGCTCACCTTCGCGGCGATGTGGGTGATCGGCTACGAATTCAACATGGTCACTCTGACCGCGATCATCATTGCCGTGGGCATGTTGCTCGACGATGCCATCGTGGTGTTGGAAAACATAGAGCGACACTACCGGGAGGTAGCCAAGGATGTCCATGAAGCAGTGGTCGGCGGCACCGAGGAAGTGATGCTGGCGATTTTCTCCGGCACCTACGCCACCGCGATGGTGCTGCTACCGATCATCTTCATCGGCGGCTATGTGCAGACAGTCCTGCGCCCGCTTTCGGTCAGCCTGGTGATCGCCCTGGCCGCATCCTACATCGTCTCGGTTACGGTGATCCCACTGCTCGCTCCGCTTCTGCTGCGGCGCAGTCACGGCGCCCATCGCAACACCCTCGAACGGATCGTCGGCAAGTTTCAGATCTACATCGTCGATCCGGTGCGCGAGTTCTATGTGCGCCTCACCACTTTCGCCCTGGATCACCGTCTTCCGTTCATGGTCGCCGGGGTGATGATGACCATGGTCGCCGGCCGCCAGATGCCGCTGGTGGGCCGCGATCTGATGCCGCCGATGGACACCGGGATCATCAAAGTGGCCTTTGAAACCGATGCCAACACCTCACTGGCCGAGACCGAGGCAACCCTGAGCAGGATGGAGGAGCTGATCCGGGCGCGGCCCGAGGTAACCTCAGTCTCTTCGGTGATCGGCTCCGAACCGGCGGTGATCTCCTTCGGCGCCGGCCGCCTGCCGCAACAGGGCACCATCACCATTCACCTGCTGGATCGCTTTCACCGCGACGCCTCGATCTGGGAGATCGAGGACGACCTCCGGCAACAGTTCCACACCCTCCCCGGCCTCAAGACCGCCGACGTCTTCGATTTCGGCGCCACCGCCCTCTCCAGCATCCGAGCCCCGGTCGATGTCATGATCTCCGGTCCCGACACCGCGGTCCTCGACCGCATCGGCAAGGATGTGGAGCAACGCCTGCGCGCCAATCTGCACGACATCACTTCGATCTCGCGCAGTTGGTCCCTGGACAACCAGGAGATCACTTTCACCGCCGACCCGGAAAAACTGGCGCTTTACCAACTCTCGCCGGCGGTGCTGGCCGCGCAGCTCTCCTCTACGGTGCGCGGCATGCCGGGGTCCACTTTCCGCATCCCCAACCAGGATGGCCTGGCGGTGTGGCTCCAACTGCCGCCCGAGCAGCGTCGCAACATCGGCCAGGTGGCCGACTACAAGATCGCCACCCCCAAGGGAGAGGTCCCGCTCGGTCAGCTCGGAACGATCGGCCGCCAATGGATCAGCTCCGTGATCACCCGCCAGGGGCTGCAACGCACGCTGGACATTCAGGCCTACCGCGCCAAACGCCCGATCAGCCACATGCAAGAGGATGTGATGCAGGCGCTGGAGGGGCTGGAACTGCCCGCCGGTTACACCATCAGCCACGAAGGCGACATCAAACAGATGAACGAGTCGTTCGGTCGTCTGGGCGCCGCCCTGGCGCTCGGTATGTTGCTACTCTATTTCTCCCTGGTGCCGGCTTTCAAATCCTGGATCCACCCGCTGACCATCATGTCGGCGATTCCGTTGGCCCTGATCGGCGCCGCCTGGAGCATGCTGATCATGAACAAACACGGCTGCATGCCGTCGATGATGGGCATGATCCTGCTGGCCGGAATTGTGGTGAAAAACTCGATTCTGCTGATCGACTTCATCGCCGCCGCGCGTGACCGTGGCGACACCGTTCACGATGCGCTGATCGGCTCGGTCCGCGTCCGTACCCGCCCGATCCTGATGACTGCGGTGGGAACGTCGGTCGGCATGATCCCGATCGCGGCCGAGTGGGCGATCGGCCTGGAGCGTCTCTCACCGCTGGCGGTGGTGGCGATCGGCGGATTGATGGTCTCCACCTTCCTCACCATGGTCTATGTGCCGATTATCTACTCGCTCTTCGAGGACCTCGAAACAAAAGTGCGGAGCCTGATCGGCCGGAAGCGACACTTGGCCGAGCCCGGCGTCGCGGTCTGACGACACTGCGGCCGCGGCTGCGCGACGGCGGTTCGTTTGAGCCGCCGTCGCTGCCGGATTGTCAGGAATCGGAGCGGGCGTCTTTTTTGTGTTGTGGTGCACCGGCAGCGCCCTGCTGAAAGCAGTTGCGCTGCGCCGGCCGCAGCCAGCGCCCCGCCCCGCCGGGTCGATGCTGAATGAGCCACTTCAGAGCGGAGCCGCGCTTTGGCTCCAGATCGGTCTTCCGTCGCGTGGCCCGGCGCGACGGTGGGCGGCTGCTACGGCTCCACAAACCCGATCTCCGGCTCATCGAGCACAAGCACCCGCTGCGCCGCCAGATTGATGCGGGTCTGCACCGCGCCCGAGGGCCAGTAGACCCGCAGGGTGTCGACAGAGACCGATTCGGCGAGCCCGAAATGAGCGATCGGCGGTCCCTGCCCGCCGCGGCCGCTTGGGAACGCCCGCCACCCCGGCCGGGGGCGGACGCCGCGCTTTAGTTGTTGCGCAGAAAAACGGTCATGGTGCCGTCACCGGAGTTGCCCACCACCACATCGAGCGTGCCGTTGCCGTCCAGATCACCGCTCGCCAGCGACGTGGGGTCCGCCCCGACCGGCACGGCATAACGCTTGCTGCCGATGCCGCCCGCGCCATCATTGACCAGCCAGTTCACCACCGAACCGTAGTAGGTGGGAACCAGCAGATCGGCGTCGCTGTCGCCATCGACATCGGCGAAGCCGAGCGTGGTTGCCGGTTGGTCGAAAAGATAGGTGGAAGCGGCGGAGGAGTAGGCGCCGGAGTCGTTCAGGAAGAGTTCGACCACGTCGTTCAGCCCGGAACCCACCGCCAGATCGATCGCGCCATCGCCGTCGACATCGCCGAAAGCGAGTGTGGTGGGGCGCAGGTAGGCGGATTGGACCGCAGCCTGGGAGAAGAAACCGTCGCCGAGGTTGGTCAGGATCTTCACGCCATATTTGTAGGAAACAGCGAGATCGGGGGCGCCGTCGCCGTTCACATCGCCGCTGATCACCTCACGCGGGTATTTGCCGATGTAGTTGTTGCGCGGCGCGCCGAAGCTGCCGTCGCCGGCGTTGACCAGCACCGAAAGATTGGAGTCGAAATAGTTGGCGGTCATCAGATCGGCGTCGCCGTCATCATCAATGTCGGCCACCGCCAGGTCGAAGGGGTTGTAGCCGGTTTCGAAGAGGGTCTCGGCGCCGAACGTAGCATCCCCATTGTTGGGGACCACCGCGACATAGCTCTGCAGGTAGACCCCATCCACTGCCGCCGCGATGTCGATGTCACCATCGCCGTCGAAATCCGCCGCCGCGATCGCCGCGGGACGACTGCTCAGTGCGTAGAAGGCGCTTGTGCCGAAGCTGCCGCTGCCATCATTCAGTGAGACCGTGAAGCCGATCCCCTGCCAGGTCTGCGCCGCGGCATTGAACTGGCCGCGGGCGGCGGCGGCCAGGTCCAGGTCGCCATCACCGTCGAGATCGGCCAGGGTCACCGTGGCGGGGGCGGAGCTGAGTTCGTAGGAGGAGCGGCTGAAGGGGCGGCTGAATGCGGCCGTGGCGCCGGCCACTTCCAGAACGGCCAGGGCCAGGGGGAGCGTGTGAGAGAGAGTCAGTCTTCGGTTCCTGCTTCCGCGTTGGAGTGTGCGCAAAGCGGTGTTCCTTTCATGGCGTCTCCCCGGGGTGCTCCGCGCGGAGCCCCAACCGTTGTTCAAGAGCAATGGGTTGAAAACACGGCACCGGCCTGCCGCGGCGCGCTGAACCGCGCTGAAAAGAGAGTAGGTCGGACCCGGTGAATGTCAAGCGGCGGGCAGCCCGCGTCCCCGTGTTCCCGTGCCCCGCCCTCACCCCAGCAGATCCATGAACCCCGGGTCCGCGCGCAGGCGCGCCTGCAACTCCCGAATCAGCCGCGCCACGCGGAAATAGCCGACCGCGCCCCAGGTCACCATCACCACACTGCCGCAGATCAGGAGACCATCGAAGAGACTCCACCAGGAGAGACCGAAGTAGCGCAGAAAACCGATTCCGAGCGACAGAAACGCCAGACCGGTGCGGATCAAAGCGAGAAAAGTGCGCTCCCGCGCCAGTTCCGTGCGCTCCATCGAGAGCCGCGTACGGGTCACCGCGCGCCGGGTTCGGCGATCGGCCAGGTCGGTGCGCTTCCCCGCCAGATCGGTCCGTTCACCCGCCAGGTCGGTCCGCCGTTCCGCCAGTTCGGTGCGCTTCCCCGCCAGATCGGTCCGTTCACCCGCCAGGTCGGTCCGCCGTTCCGCCAGTTCGGTGCGCTCGCCCGCCAGATCGGTGCGGCTCGATGCCAGCTCGGTGC
>JALXCG010000454.1 GCA_026991065.1 Gemmatimonadota bacterium
CGCCGGCCCCCGGGAGATCGGGCAGAGGGCTTGGCGTGGGGCGCGAGAGCTGGAAATAGGCGCCCAGCAAAAGCGGTCGGTGCCGGCACCGCGACATCGGTTCACCAGCACCGGACCAGTTGCTCCGTGGCCCCTGAAGAGGCAGCGACTGTCGTTCGGAGGGGAGGGGGCGATGCCCGGACTGCGGCCGGCGGAGTGGCGTCGCGGTGGAAGCGCGGGGCTGGTGCACTTAAAGAATGAAGAGGATGGGGAGGGCGTGAGGTTGTGGCGCGGCCGGAGGTCGTCAGGCGCGATCGAGAAGCGGGTAGAGTTCGGCATCCTCGCGGTCGACGCGGGCTTCGAGGGTGGCGAGGATGAGCCAGGTGGCCTGGGCGAATTCGAGGGGATGGGCTTCGATCTCGCTGCGCTGCCATTTGCTGGTGTAGCGGATCACGGTCTCCAGCAGGACGCCCATTTCGGCCGCGAAGGCGCGCGCGGTTTCACGCACGCGGGCGTCGGAATGCTGCTCCAGGATGGAGTAGATGGTGCGCTCCTCGGCGATCAGGTGACGGCTGAGTTTGCCGTTGAAATCGTTCAGGGAGGAGCGGATGAGAGCGGCCTCCTCGACCGTTTTGCCCATGCGGATCAGGCGGGTGATTTCTCCGGTGACCGTGAGGATTTCATGATGCTGCTGGCGCATTGCTGCGGTGCGCATGGCCTCTCTCCCGCAATGAGCACTGGGTGGGGTTGCCTTGGAGTTAGGATCGCCCGCGGGGGGTGACCAATCCATGATAACCTGACTCTGGAGAGAAAACGCACAGGGTGGTCAAAAGGAGGTCAGAACGTCCAGTGGGAGCATCGCTTCGAGATCGGCCTGCTCCTGGGACAGGGGAGACGAGGTGCGCTCCGGGACGGCCGGGGTCGAGAGCGGGCGGGGCGCGGTTCCGGCGTCGGTGCCTCCAAGGTTGAAACGCCCCGTGAGTTCGCGCAGGGATTCGGCCTGTTGCAGGAGCTGCTGGGCGGCGGCGGCCGATTCCTCCGAAGCGGAGGCGGTGTTCTGGGCAACATCACCGACCTGGGCGACACCGGCGGAGATCTGCGAGACTCCGCCCTGCTGCTGCTCCGAGGCCTGGGCGATCTCCTGCATCATGTTGCTGACCTCTATGACGCGCTTGCTGATGGCGTCGAGGCCGCGGCGTACCTCTTGCGTGAGGGAGACACCTTGGGAGGTGCTTTGCACCGCCTGGCCGATCAGTTCGGCGGTTCCCTTGGCGGAATCGGCGCTGCGAATGGCAAGATTGCGGACCTCTTCGGCGACCACGGCGAAGCCCTTGCCGGCTTCTCCGGCGCGGGCCGCTTCGACCGCGGCGTTGAGTGCCAGGAGATTGGTCTGGAAGGCGATTTCGTCAATCTCCTTGACGATGGTTGCGGTCTGATCGGCCGACTTCTGGATCGCTTCCATCGCCTCGGCGAGCCTCCCGATCTCCTGCATGCTGGATTTGAGATCGCTGGTGGCGGAATCGGTGGTGCCACGGGCACGCGAGGCGAATTCCGCGTTTTGCGTTGCCGATGCGGTCATCTGGTTGAGGCTGGCGGAGATCTGCTGGACGGCGCTGGCTTGTTCGCTGGCGCCTTCGGCGAGGGATTGACTGCCGCTGGCGATCTCCTTGGCCGCCATGGTGACCTGCTCGGCGGCGGCGCGAACCTGGGCCAAGCTGGTGTCGAGATTGCCGATGGCCAGGTTGAGCGAGGCGGCGAGGGTGCCGAATTCGCCCGGGTAGTCGTTGGTGATCCGGGCGCGCAGGTCGCCGCCGGCGACTCTGTTGAGCGTGGCCGAGGCGTCCTGGAGAGGCTGGACGATGGTGTCGACCATCGTGTTGACTTGCTGTAGAAGATCGTGGAATGAGCCGGAGACATGAGCGGGGTCGGTGCGCGCGGAGAGGTTGCCGCTGGAAATCTCGCGGGCGAGGACACGCAGAGAGTGCAGCACCGTGCGTTGATCCGATTCATCGACGAGGAGTTCGATCCCGCCGATCGGCTCCCCTTTGGCGTCGAAAAGCGGGGTGCAGAGGGCCTGGACGGCGAGTTCGCTGCCGTCGCGGGCGCGGGTGCTGGTGTGGGCGGTTTCGCTGGCGCCGGTTTGCATCGCTCGGCGAAGGGCGCAGTCGCCGGTGCTGCAGAGTGGCGTCCGGCAGACTTCGCCGCAGTTCATCTTGCCGACGACCTCTTCGCGGGAATAGCCGAGAGTGTTCAGGAGATGGTCGCTGATGTGGAGGATGGTGAGGTCGCGGTCGACCACAAATGCGCTCGTGCCAAGATGAGTAATTGCGTTGTTCAGGTCGATCCCGTGGCCGTCCTGACGATGCAGTCTGAAAAGCATTCCAGGTCTCCTCTGATCCCGGCGGTGCGGTGGCGGATGCGGACGGTGGACAGGGAGGTACCGAGGTGCCGAACGGCGACACCGTGGTGCCACGACGCGGTGCGTTCTTGTGCAGCGCAGGCGTGGTCGGGGCCTCATCTTTAGCATCGGTGGAGCGTGCGAGTCGGCTTGATCTTTAATTTCGGCGCGCGGGCCTGGCCGGCGGCACGGCGGAGGAGAAAAGGCCGAGATTGACTCCTGCTGCCCGTGCATGTTACGGGTTCTGTTCCTGGCCCCTTGTTGTTTCTGTGCTGCGGAATGGAATCCGCGGAAACGAACCCCTTGATTGCTCAATTCCTAATACCGCTTGTCTACTGTGCGGGCGCGCTTCTCTACGGGCTGCATTTTGTTCGTGATGATCGGCTGTCCGGGCGCGCGGCCAGCCTGTCCCTGGGGCTGGGGGCCCTCCTGCATCTGGCGGTTCTCAGTCCCGCCGGCAGCGGCGCGCTGCAGTGCCCGGTGACTCATGAAGCGGGGTTCCTCTCTCTCTTCGCCCTGTGCGTGGTCGTGGTTTATCTGATCCTCGAACGGCAGTTTCGGCAGCGCTCCATGGGGATGATCATGGCGCCGTTCGCGGCGTTCCTCTACGTCATCTCGGTCCTCCTCGACAGTGCCGCCGGCGCGGGAACGCAGCAGGCGGTGCTCTTTCGCAGTGCGTGGTTCGGGGTGCACATCCTCGCCTCCCTGATCGCCTACGCCGCATTTGCATTCAGCGCGGTTTCCGCCCTCATGCTGATCCTGCTCGAGCGCGCCCTCTCAGGGGCTCGCATGGGGTTGATCTTTTCCCGCTTTCCCGATCTCGACACCCTGGACCGGATGACTTTTCGGGCCATCACGATCGGTTTTCCGGCGTTGACGGTGGGGCTGGTGAGTGGCGCGGTTTGGGCGCTCACCGATGCCCGGCAGTTGGGCTGGGCGACCGACCCCAAAACGCTGGCCGCCACTCTGGCCTGGTTGGTCTATGCCGGTTTTCTCCTTTCGCGGCCGTGGCTGGGATGGCAGGGGGTTCGTTCCGCCCGGACCGCGCTTTTCGGGTTTCTGCTGGTGCTTTTGACCCAGGCAGCGGTGGGGCCGCTGCTGAGCGGTTTCCACAGCTTTCGTTAGGTGCCGCTTTTATGCGCCTTCATCTTCTCGGCCTGAACCACCGCTCGACACCGGTCGAGATTCGCGAAAAAGTGGCTTTTGACCACGCCGCGGTGCTGCGAGCCGGCAATGCCCTGGCGGAGGCCGGCGCCGGCGAGCGGGTGATCTTGAGTACCTGCAATCGAGCCGAGATCTACGCCGCATGGCCGGGCAGTGTGGAGGAGGGGCGCGAAGCGGCGGAGCGCTTTCTGGCCGATTTCCACGGCATTGATCGGGCCCTGCTGCGCAAGCACGCTTACCACGAGGTCGGTACCGGGGCGGTGACGCATCTGCTGCGCGTGGCGTCGAGCCTTGATTCGCAGATCATCGGTGAGTCGGAGATTCTGCGGCAGGTTCGTGAGGCGCATGAAACCGCCCGCGAAGCGGGCTGGACCGGTCCTTTCTTTAATCGTCTCTTCGCCACCGCGATCGAGACCGGCAAGCGGGTGCGCACCGAGACCGCGATCGGCCAGTCCACCACCTCGGTGGCGTTTGCGGCGGTGCAGTTGGCGCGCAAGCTCTTCGGCAAATTCCACCACCGCACGGCGCTGGTGATCGGTGCCGGGGAGATGGCCGAGCAGGTGGCGCGCTATCTGATCGATGGCAAGGTCTCCCACCTGATTGTCGCCAACCGGAGCCGCGAGCACGCAGTGGAGCTGTTGGCCGCGCTGCCGTCGCGGCCCGGTGGGGTGATCGGGCTGGATGAGTTGGAGGATGCGCTGGTCGATGCGGACTTGGTGACCACCTCAACGGCGGCCACGGAACCGGTGCTGAGCGCTTCTCTGGTGCGCAGGGCGATGCGGAGGCGCAAGAATCGCCCGCTTTTCATCGTCGATATTGCGGTGCCGCGCGACGTTGATCCGGCGGTGAGCGAACTCTACAACACCTATCTCTACCACATCGATGATCTCAAGCAGGTGGTGCGCGCCGGCGAAGCGCGGCGGCGGGCGGAGGCCGTGGTTGCGGAGACGCTGATCAAGGGCGAGGTGTGCGCATTTGCCCGTTGGGTCGAGGAGCGGGCGGTGGTGCCGGCGATCGCGACTTTGCGCCGCCGGGGGCACCAGGTTGCCGAGCAGGAGGTGGAGCGCGTGTTGCGCCGTCTCGGCGACCAACTCTCCAGCGGAGACCAGCAGTTGATCCGCCATCTGGGAGATGCGATTGTGGCCAAGCTCCTGCACCAACCGACGGTGCGCCTGAAGGAGGCGGCCGCGAACGGTCATGCCGGCGATCATGTCGAGGCGTTGCGCTATCTTTTCGCTCTGGATGAGGGCCCGGAGGGGCACCTGAATGGGCGTTTGACCCCATCGGCGAAGGCGGGGGCGGAGGATCCCTGTCGCGAGCATCGCGCGCGCCGGATCTCTTAGCGAGCGAGAGGAGTGATGAGTTTGGCAACCCTGCGCATCGGTACACGTGGATCGGATCTGGCGCTTTGGCAGGCGCGCTATGTCGCGGACGCACTGCGCCGCCTGGATGGCGACCGGGCGGTTGAGATCAAAGTGATCCGGACCATCGGCGATCGGGTTCTCGATCGGCCGATCGCCGCGGTCGGCACGCAAGGGGTGTTCGTCAAGGAGGTCCAGGAGGAGTTGCTCCAGGGGCGTGTCGATCTTGCCGTGCATAGCATGAAGGATCTGGAGACGCAGGCCGTGGAGGGGCTGATTCTGGCGGCGGTGCCGCCGCGCGGGGCGGTGGCTGATGTGCTGGTCGCACCCGGGTTTCATTCGCTCTCGGAGCTGCCGCAAGGCGCCCGCATCGGCACCGGGTCGCCGCGACGACGGGCGCAGTTGCTGCATCTGCGCCCGGATCTGGAGATGGTGCCGGTTCGCGGCAACGTGCCGGGGCGGATCGAGCGGGTTGCCGAAGCTGGTTTGACCGGTGTGGTGCTGGCCGAGGCGGGGCTGGTGCGCTTGGGACTGGGCGGACGGATCTCTTTTACGCTCTCGCTGGATGAGGTGCTGCCGGCGCCCGGGCAGGGGGCTCTGGCGATCGAGTGCCGGGCCGACGATGCCGCAACCCGGATGGCTCTGGCGCCGCTCCATGACGCTGCCACGGGTGCCGCGACGCGGGCCGAGCGCGCGCTGCTGCGGGGGCTGGGAGGCGGCTGTCACGCGCCGATCGGTGCTTTTGCTCAGGTCTGGGCCGGGCGCACGCTGGTTCTGGAGGGAGGGGTTGCGGCGCCCGACGGTCACGCGGTGGAGCGCGCGACGCTGCGCGGTGACGTGGAGGAGGCCGCGGCTCTCGGCGAGCGGCTGGCCGCGCTTCTGCTTCAGCGAGGTGTGGAACCGTGGCTGGCGGAGTAGGCGCGGTTCCACACCTCGCTGAAGCAGAAG
>JALXCG010000455.1 GCA_026991065.1 Gemmatimonadota bacterium
CAGTTCCACCCGCACCGGGGCGGGTGTGCAAGCGGGGCAAGTCGGCAAATGGGGCGGTCGCCGCGTCAAAGAGCCAGCCACCACTGCGCGGATTGTGGATGCGCCACGGCGCACCGCTATTTCAGCAGCACCAGCCGTCGCGACACGCTCCTCCCGCCGGCTGTCAGTCGACAGAGGTAGATTCCGCTCGCCATGCCGCGGGCGTTCCACTGCAGGCGATATCTGCCCGCGGCCAGCAGCGCTCGCCGCTGCAGTGTCGCCACCCGCCGCCCGCGCAGATCGTAGACTGCCAGCTCCACCGCGCCTGCTTCCTCCAGCTCATACGAGACTGTCACCAGTGGGTTGAACGGATTGGGCGCCAGCAGCAGTTTCAGCCGTGCCGTTGGGCCCGGCGCTCCAGCCCCGCCGGCGACTCCGGTTTCGGCAAAATAGGCACGTTGGACCAGGGTCGGGTCGAGCACGAAGGGGTTGGGCTTGTTGCTTTGAAAAGCGGCGATCTGATCGCTGCGATCCACCTCCTGCGGTGTAGCCGGGTCCTGTTCGTGCCAGGCCCAGAGTACCTCCTTCTGCTCGTCAAAAAAGTTTGGGTCAGCCGCGTCCGCCTGCTGCTTGTACATCGTGTAGAAATAGAACATCGCCCGCGCCGCGTCGCCCTTGTGATCTTCGCGCGGCTCAAAAGCGATGTTGTCGAGGGTCTCGCTGTATTCGTCGATGTGGCTGTTGGGGATCCAGGTTTGGCTGTAGTCGAGGCGCCACCAGCGGTCGGTTTCGGCGTCCGGGTTCTCCCCGAAAGGCAGATTGCCGCGTGAACTGTTCACCGCCGCGCGGGTCGGGAAGAGGTGGTGCATGTCGCTCTTCGCCTGATCGGTGGCGCCCTTCGACTGCGGCCAGGTGTGCTCGGTGTTGATGCCGTGTTCATAGGCCCAAGTGGAGGGGTCCGCCGCCGGATCCATATAGATGGTGTAACCACTGTAGACCCCGGTCAGCGAATCGCCGTGATTGTCGATCTCGCCGAAAAGCTCATCCCGGGCGTCGCCGTAACTCAGTACCTCGGTGGGCTTGTAGACGGCGACCAGCGAATCGAGCAGCGCCTGCCCCTCCAGCCCGGGGAAGATGGGAACCGCTTCCTGTGCGCGGAGCGGTGCGCCGGCGATGAACAGCAGGAGGGCGTAGGTCCAGGATCTGATGCGCATGGGAATCATGATAGGCCGCGATGGTGTGGGGTAACGCGGGTCGGCGCCAAGATCGACTTGGAGATCGCCGACATAGGGGATCGAACGCGCATCCGCGGCGCTGGCGGCGAAGATCCGGCCGTCGGCCAGTGGCTCTCCGCGCGCCGATACTCGGCGTGGGAGTGGGAGCCGACCTGTTCTCCGGCGGCGTAAGCGCGGCGCAAGAAATCGGCTCCCGGGCCGGTCGGCCCGCCCGCGGTGAAAGCGGAGCATGACGTGAACCTCCCGGTGTGGGTCAAGTGAGTAGAGTCTAATAGCCGGGGTTCACCGATTTCTGGTCGGTTCACGACTCGTGTCCCGCCCCTGCCGGACTGTGCAGGGCACGCCGCACAGTCGCCAGTAGCTGGGCGGCGGTGAAGGGCTTCTGCAAGAAATGGTCACCGCTCTCCAGA
>JALXCG010000456.1 GCA_026991065.1 Gemmatimonadota bacterium
GCGCAGCACAAGCAACGGCGCTCGCCAGCCAAGGGAGCGCCGTTGTGATCCGGAGCGAAAGCCGGATGTGCCAGAGCATGGCTTACTTCAAGAGCAGCATGCGCCGGGTAAGGCTCTGCTCCGCGGTCTCCAGCCGATAGGTATAGATACCGGAAGCAACCTGCCGGCCCGCGTCATCCCGGCCATCCCAGGTGAGCGCGTGGGTCCCGGGAGCCATCCGCCCCTGAACCAGACGCCGCACCCGATGCCCGGCGGCATCGTAAACATCGAGGCTCACAGCGCCGCTGCGTTCGGGGACCGCGAAACGAATCGTGGTGCGGGGATTGAAGGGGTTGGGTTGATTCTGCTCCAGCCGCAGCGCCGCCGGCGCAACCGCTCCCGGCGCCTCGTCGGCCACGCCGTTGGCAGCCTGCCAGTCGGTGCTGACCATCACCCGGTTGAAATACCGCCTCGCGTAGGTGCCTCCATGGCTGCCGTCGGTGTAGGCAGCCAAGCGCCAATTCCAGCTCTCCAGATCAAACGTCTCGGTCTGGAAAGGGATGTTCTTGAGCCAGGTGCCGTTCTCGCCCCACTTGTGGCCGTCGCCGGTGTCGGGCCAGGCCTCATCGCCACATTCATCACAGTAGTAGGAGCTGGTCTCCTCCGCCGGAATGATTGAGTTGTCCTGCACGCTGACCGTCGCGCCGTTGGTGGGGCTGACCACCTCGGCGAAAGTGAAGGGCGCTCCCTCATCGCGCAGGCCGTCGCCATCCACCACATCGGTGAAGGTCGCGTCATCCTCGGGACCACCGCCGCGATTGTCGTAGTAGACAAAATCCTTGATGGCGTAGTTGTTGTCGCTCAGCCAGAGCATCCGCTTGACTTCGGGATAGTTGAGCTGCGAGATCTTGTTGCGGACGATCGACATCTGCCGGTGATAGAGCACCTGGGTATTGGAGATGGTGAAGCTGATCAGCGGCAGACTGATGTTGTAGGCCACAATCACGCGCACCGGCCCATCCTTGTAGTGGACCTCCTCCACCTGGCCATCCTCTTCGGTCTGCCAGTCGAAAAGAGGGCTGAGCTTGAGGCGGAACTTCATCCGATCGTTCATGTCCACGTCGCTGCCGCCGATTCCCGGCAACAGGAACAGGCCGCTCTGCGCGCCGGGCAGATCCTCGAAATACTCCTCGCGGTAGCGATCGGAGCTGACGATCAGGGGGTTCTCGCTGTCCAGACTCATGTAGTCGGCACTCGAACGTGGCAGATCCGCACCGAGGAAGAGGTAGACCCAGCCCTTCTGCCCCGGGTTCAGCGGATCCTCGAGTTCCACTTCGTAGCGGTGTTCGGGGTCGACATTGGCGTGCTCCAGCCAGACATCGGTGCGCGCCTTGCCGCCCACATCCTCGACCATGAAGACGATCTGGTCGTTTTCATCCAGGTAGCCGGTCTCCGCCTCCTCGCCGAAATAGCCACCGCCGGGGCCCCGCTCATCCACCTGAAACGCAATCGGCTGAAACTCTCCCTCGGACCATTTGTAGACCGCGAAATCATCCACGCTGTATCCAAGTAGGTTGGGTACCGCCGCGCCCTCCAATTCGATCGGCTCTTCGGAGCGCCCGATCGTGGCGTCTTCCGCGGCGC
>JALXCG010000457.1 GCA_026991065.1 Gemmatimonadota bacterium
TCGTAATAGAGCGTGGCGCGGGTGGTGGCGAGGCGGCGCAGCAGGGATTGTTGGACCCGGAATTCGGCGTCGATGCGGCCGGCGGGGACCGGCGGCGGAGCGAACTCGATGGTGCGGTTCCAGATCTCGCCCGGATCGAGGGCGGAGACAAAAGTGGTGCGCGCGGGATCGGGGCTGAAGCGGACTCCGCCTTCGCCGAAGAGATGGATCTCCAGTGTGCTGGGGGGCAGGGCGTGGGCGCCGGCGGTGAGTGTGACGTCGTAGCGCAGGGGATCGCCCTCGTAGATGATGGAGTCGAGCGGAGCCGCTTCGATGGTCAGCAGCGGGTCGCCCCGGTTGGACTGGCCGGGGGTGGCGACCGGCAGCGGGCGGAAGGGCCCGTAGCCATCCGGCAGGCGGCCGAAGGCGACCGGGTCGGGCAGCACCGAGGTGGAATCGATCAGTTGCGGCACGCCGTTGAGGTCGGTATAGAGGCCGATCCAGTCGGCATCGCCGAAAGAGAGCGGCAGGTCGATCGCCTCTGCCTGTCCCTCCCAGAAGTCGCGGGCGCCGAGCCAGAATCCATGCGGGTCGTGGGGGTCGCGGGAAAGCCAGAGGCGGCTGAAATCGGCGTGGCGGAGCCCGCGGTAGTGCAGTTCGACCTGGGCCAGGGTGTCGGCGGCGGTATCGCTGCCGGCATGGAAGGTGAACTCGTTGAGGGCCAGAGCAACCTCCGGCGGGTAGATCAGGTCGTCGATCGAGGCGAGCAGGTGGTTGGGACGGGCGGCGACGCCGTCCACCAGGGCCTGCACCGCGGAAACAAAGGTGGAGTTGACTTCGCGGCTCTTCTTGTAGGGATCGATGGCGCCGTCGGCGAGGGCCAGGGTGGCGAGTGAATCGATGATGGCGTCGGCGCGCTCGGCGTAGGGGCCGGTGAGGATGTCGCGCATGCGGCGGAACAGGCGGCGCTGCAGGGCGGGCACGCTGAGCAGGCGGTTGACCAGCAGGTTGGAGTCCCCGGCGCGGTTGGGAGACCAGCGGCTGCCGTGGTCGGCGGGGGCCGCGGGATTGTAAAGGATCTCGTCGGAATCAACCGGCAGGACCGACCACAGGTCGGTGACCGGGTCGTGGTAGAGAATGTAGTTGTGGCCGGCGAAGTCGTCGTTGGCGGTAATCACCTGGGCGGCATACCAGTTGAGCAGTTGCGGAATGTCGAAATGGCTGCGGAACCAGAACTCCAGGTCGGCCAGCGGGGTGGCGTCCAGCTCCTGGATCAGCTGGATCAGGTCGTCGCGATACCAGTCCGCCCGGTTGATGTTGCTGTATTCGGCCAGGTAGTGGGGAAGCGAGTCGACCGGGGCGAGGGGAGCATGCACCTCGTAAGCGTGGGCCAGCGGGGCGAGACCGATCCGCTCCAGGTAATCCTCGTCGGTGGCTTCGACCCAGGCCAGCAGGCCGTGGTAGGTGTGGTTGCGGTCGAGGCGCGAGAGGCGCGCCTGATAGGGCTCGATGTCGCAGAGCTGCATCAGCGAGTAGGCGGCGGCTTCGCGGATCAGCGTGGCGTCGGTGAAGCTGGCCGCCAGGTTCACTTTGACCGAATTGCGCAGCAGGCGGCCGTCGGTGATGCGGAAGCGATAGGATTTC
>JALXCG010000458.1 GCA_026991065.1 Gemmatimonadota bacterium
GGACGGGGCCGCGTTCACGCAGGCTTTCGATGCTCTGACCGCAGCCTGCAACGCTTGCCACCAAACCACTGAGTTCGGCTATAACGTGGTCACCCGCCCCTCCGGCAACCCCTTCACCAACCAGAACTTCGCTCCGCCGGGCGCAACCGGCACCAAGACCTGGAGTTTCGACGACCTGCCCGTCGCCCAGCTCCCCGCCGGCTGGCGGGTGGAGGCGACCCATCCCCGGGGGCCGCTCGCCACCTGGGGCGTCAGCCTCGATCGCAGCGCCCCCTCGCCGGACAAGGTCCTCGGCCTGAAGATCCCCGAGCCGGTCTTTGGCGGCACCTTCAACCTCTGCTGGACCGATGCCGTCCGCTTTTTGGATGGCGAGATCGAAGTACGCTTCAAAGCGCTCAAGGGGCGCGAAGACCAGGGCGGCGGGGTGATCTGGCGCGCGCAGGACCGCAACAACTACTACATCGCCCGCTTCAACCCGCTCGAAGACAATTTTCGCATCTACTCGGTGCGGAACGGCTCCCGGCGGACCCTGGAGTCGGCGCGGGTCTCTCTCCCCGCCGGTCAGTGGCACACCCTCAAGATCGTTCAGCGGGGAGATCGGTTCGAAGGCTACTTGAACGGCAAGAAACTGCTCGAAGGCAAAAGCACCCGCTTCCCCGAGGCGGGCGGAGTAGGGCTCTGGACCAAGGCGGATGCCACCACCCTCTTCGATGATTTCTCGGTGCACAGTTTCACGCCCGCAAATCAGAGGCCGGCCCAATGAAAACGGCTCTCTCCATCCTCGGAATTCTGCTCCTGCTCGGGGCTCTTCTCTTCATCCGGCGCACTCCCCTCGCTTCTCGCAACGACCCGGTCGTGGTGGTCTATGTCTCGGAGGACCAGGTCTTCTCGGAGCCGATTCTGCGGGATTTCGAGCGCGAGACCGGGATCCGGGTCAAGGCGGTCTATGACACCGAAGAGGCCAAGAGCACCGGCGTGGTGAACCGTCTGCTGGCGGAGAAAGCCAACCCGCAGGCGGATGTCTACTGGGCGAATGAACCGATCCGGGCCGAACTGCTTCGGCAGCAGGGAGTCGCAGCGGCCTATCGCTCCCCAAACGCCGCGCAGATCCCGGCGGAGTTCAAGGATCCGGCCGGCTACTGGACCGGGTTCTCCGCCCGGGCACGGGTTCTCATCGTCGGCGACTCGGTCGAAGCGAAACCGGCCAGTATTCTCGCCTACCTCGACCCGCGCTGGGCCGGGCGGGCGGTGATCGCCAACCCCCTTTTCGGCACCACCACCGCCCACATCGCCGCACTCTTCACAATCTGGGGAGAGGCACGCACTCAGGAGTTCCTCGCCGGGCTGCGCCGCAACGGGGTGGCGATCTCCACCAGCAACGGCGAGAGCGCTGATTTTGTCGCCGCCGGGCAACACAGTTTCAGCCTGGTCGACAGTGACGATGCGATCAACCGCCGGCGCCAGGGGAAGCCGGTGACCCTGATCTACCCCGACCAGGGAGCGGAGGAGAGCGGCTGCTTCATCGTTCCCAACGCCGCCCTGCTGATCGCCGGCGCGCCGCACCCGGCGGCAGCCCGGCAACTGATCGACTATCTGCTCTCGGCGCAGACCGAAAAGAAGCTGGCATTCGCCGACTGCGCCCAGATCCCACTGCACCCCGGGGTGGAGACCCCGCCGGAGCTGCGCCCGCTCAGCGATCTCAAAGTGATGCAAGTGGACTACGCCGCGGTCGCCGCCAAGATGGCGGAGATCCAACCTCTGCTGAAAGCCTGGCTGGAGCTTTGAGCGCACGCCGCGCAACACTCCTCGTCACCGTTGCCCTGCTCCTGGTGATCGGGCTGTTGCCGGTTTTCTCGATGCTGTGCAAAAGCGTCGTGGTAGAGGGTCACTTCAACGTGGCCGCCTACCGCGGATTGCTGCGCTCCGGCCACCAGTGGGCCCTCATGCGGCAGAGTCTGACCCTCGCTTTCTGGGTCACGCTGCTCGCGCTCGGCGCTGGGGTTCCCTTGGGGATCCTGCTCGGAAAAAGCGATCTCCCCGGGCGGAGCCTGTTCACTGCGCTCTTCGTCGCACCGCTGCTCATCCCTCCCTATCTGCTCGCCATCTCCTGGTCGAGTCTTCTCGGTCGCGAAGGGTTCTTGGCGCAACTTCCGGGCGGATCCGCGGCGGCCGCGGCACTCTTCGGACTCCCGGGCTGCATCCTGGTTCTTTTCACCGTTTTTCTGCCCATCCCCATGCTCCTGACCATGACCCTGGTGCGGAGCGTCTCCCCACAGCTTGAGGAGGCAGGCCGCCTGGTGACCGGATGGCGCGGAGTTCTGCGCGGGATCACCCTTCCCCTGATCCTCCCCGGCCTGGTCTTTGCCGCCACGCTGCTCTTTCTGCTCGCCTTCGGCGAGTTCAGCGTGCCCAATTATCTCCGCTACGACGTGTTCCCGGTAGAGAGCTTCACCCGCTTCTCCGCATTCTACGATTTCCAGGGCGCCACCGCCGCCGCCCTGCCGCTGGCCCTGGTCGCGCTGCTGCTGCTCCTGGCCGAAGCGCTGCTGCTGCGCCGGCGGCGCGATCCGTTCCTGCTCCCCGGCGAGGGGCCACCGCTGCAGATTGCGCTGGGACCCCACCGCCGCTGGATCTGCGCGGCGGTGGCGTTGGCCGCGACCCTCCTGGTGGTGTTGCCACTGCTCGCCCTGCTGGCGCAATCGGCCACTCCCGGGGCCTTCCGCGACGCGCTGGAGCGAGCCGGCGACAGTCTCTTGCGCAGCATCTTCGATGCCGCCATCGGCGCCACCCTCTTGACCCTCCTGGGGTTCTTCACCGGCTATCTGATCCAGACCCGAGCGCTGCGTTTCTGGCGCGCGGTGGACCTGTTGACCCTGGTCACTTTCGCTCTGCCCGGCAGCGTCATCGGCATCGGCCTCATCAACCTCTGGAACACCCCCTGGAGCAACTTCATCTACGCCACACCGGCCATCATCATCCTCGGCTATCTGGCCAAGTACACCCTCCT
The DNA here is from genome assembly GCA_026991065.1 of Gemmatimonadota bacterium. Classification (GTDB taxonomy): domain Bacteria; genus JALXCG01. The sequence goes on from JALXCG010000458.1 coordinate 3,008, forward strand.
CACCAGCCGCATCTGCATCGCCCAACTGACCCGGATCCCTCCCTCGATCGAAGAGTCCGCCCGGGTCGCGGGGGCTGGTTGGTGGCGCCGCCTGCTCTTTATTGTCGTTCCCCAGGCGCGTCACGGGCTCGCCGCCGCCTGGCTGATCGGCTATCTCTTCTGCTTGCGCGACACCGGCATCACCATGCTGGTCTATCCCCCGGGCCAGGAGACGCATCTTCACCCTGATGGCGAACGGCTCGCCGCACTTGATCGCCGCTCTCTGCGTGTTGCTGATCGCCGCCACACTTCTGCCGGCGGCGTTGCTGGGGCTGCTCATCCGCCGCCGTCGCGGGCCGCGGGCCGCCAACCCGCAACCGGCCGGGGCATCGCCCCACTGACGCCGGCGCTCAAGGAGTACGGCGGGTCACGCGGCGATCCGCCCCGGAATCCTCCACCGGGGCCCTGCCGGTGGATCGAAGGCACCCGACCCAGCTTGACGCACATCGAGGAAAGAGCTACACGTGACAATGGAGCTTGGTGGTCACCACCTTGGCGACACGGCAAGGGGATAGCTGAATCGTGGGCTGACTCCGTGACTCAGATCCGGCCCACACACCGACCCCATCCCAATTCGGGAGGAGATTTCGATGAACCACTCCCATCCATTCGCCAATTGTGCTGAACATTCACGGTCCATCCCACTCACGCTGCTCTTTCTCGCCCTCGTCGTCAGCCGCCCGGCGGTCGCACAAGACACTCTCTGGACTCGCGCCTACGGCAGCACCGAGGAGGAGATCGGCGCCGCCGCCATACAAACTCCGGAGCAGGGGTTCATCGCCGCCGGTATGCAGATGTCGGCTTTTGGACCGAAACCGCAGATCTACTTCATCAAGACCGATGCAGACGGCAACACGCTTTGGCACCGCACCTATGGCGGCGTCGAGAGTGAGAGTGCCCGTGACCTGGGCCTGGCACCGGATGGCGGCTATCTTCTGGCCGGGCAAACAACCTCTTTCGGCGCCGGGCAGCAGGATCTCTACATGCTGCGCACCAACAGCGATGGCGACTCGCTGTGGAGTCACACCTATGGCGGTGCCGACGCCGATGAAGGCTCTGCGCTTGCGGTCGTTGCCGACGGCTATCTGATCGCCGGCTCCACCCGATCGTTTGGTCCGGGATCCATCTCCGGCTATCTCGTGCGCACCGACCTTGCGGGCGATTCGCTCTGGACACGGGCCTACGGCGGGAACGGCGCGGACAGTTTCAACGCCATCGCCAGTTGCCGGGATGGCTGCTTCATTCTGACCGGGACCACCACATCTTTCGGGGCCGGGGGAAGCAACCTCTATCTCCTCAAAATCGACTCCACGGGCACTCCTCTCTGGAGCCAGGCCTACGGCGGCGACGGCGATGAGTCGGGCCACGCGGTGGTGGAGACAGCGGACGGTGGCTATGCAGTCGCCGGATCTGCGGACCTGTTGGGCAATGGCGACCTGGACTTCTATCTCATCAAGACCGACAGTGATGGCAACCTGCTCTGGAGTCGAACCTACGGAGGGGCCAGTTCAGATATCGCCAATTCGTTGGCGAAAACCCCCGACAACGGCTATCTCCTGCTCGGTTCCACCCTATCCTACGGAGATGGTGGCGATCTCTACCTGATCAAGACCGATGCCCTTGGTGACACTCTCTGGAGCCGGAGATACGGCGGCACCGATTTTGACGCGGGCTATTCGATCTCCACGACCACCCGAGGCAACTACATCATTGGCGGCGCAACCCGCTCCTTCGGGCATGGAGGCGACGATCTGTACCTCTTGCGTTTTGTCATGCCCCATCTCTTCTCCTTCGAGCTGTTCCCCGATACGACCGAGGTGATGGCGGGCGGATCGCTGGGTTTCGTCGGCTGCGTCACCAATTTTTCACTCTCCACGGAATCCACGCAGGTCTGGACCAGCGTGCGCACGCCTCTGGGGCTGGAACAGAAACGGCTCGGGCCGCTGAATGTTGTAATCGGCACAGACTACACCTGGTGCGACCATGAGGAGGATCGCGTGCCACAGTCAGCGCCGTTTGGAGGTCCCTACACCTACTACGGATATGTCGGCGTCTACCCCGACACGATCTATGCGCAGGATCAGTTCGATTTCTCGGTAACGCACGGCGTCGAATAACGCGGCTTTGACCCATGAAAGCGGCGTCAATGGTTCGTCGATCCGCGCGTTTTGGTCAATCGGCACAAACTCCCCACACCATCGGTAGAGCAGGATGGCGAGGTTCCCGGCCCGAGCGACGTGCGGTAGATGGGACTCAGCCCGGTTGTCGCGCCGAGATGACCCGCTCCTGTGCGCAGCCGAGCGCAGTACCCGGTCGCAACGCAGTTGCGGGAGTTCCCGGCGGTGCGCAACGCAGCCTGCTGCCGGCGGAAAGCGTTGCGCGGGAAGGCGCGCCGGCGGTGCATTGTCAAGAAAAAAAGTGTTGCGACCAGCCTTGCTTGTGAAGTGATTCCAGACGCCTTTTTTTCACTGCACCGCTTCCGCCCTCCCACTCCCCGCGCACATCGCCCCGGTGCAATGTGCCACCCGGCCGCTCGCTCCTGGCCGAAGCCGCGTCATCTCAGCGGCGCGGCGCTTTGGCTCATCCGGCGCCGGCCGCGAGCGCGGCCCTTCGGGAGAACAGGAGAACAGGAGAACAGAACTTCAGGGGAACTTCAGTCCGACCTGGAAGGGCGGAAGCCGATGGTGCTGCTGCCGTCGTCGGGGTCGCCGCTGCCGATGCGGTAGGAGGCGCGCAGGTAGAAGGCGCGCAGGGTGGAGGCGTAGTAGACCCAACTGCCGCCCCGCACGACCCGGTAG
>JALXCG010000459.1 GCA_026991065.1 Gemmatimonadota bacterium
CATGAACCGGCCCAGGACGATGTGGTCGCTCTTGATCGTCAGCGCGATCTCGCCGGGGGCCAGCGCGCCGAGCTGGCTGCGCGCGTCGATGTCGCTGAGCCCGCCGATCGTGTCGCCGGCCAGCCGCGCGCCCGGCGCCACGCCCCCGGCCAGCGCCCGGATCAGCACCGCCTTGCCGATATGCTTGAGGTTGTCGGCCATGCAGCCGACCGCCAGCACGTCGTCACCGAAGCCCAGCCGTTCGAGCTAATCTCTGCCCATGCTGCATCTGTGGAATGAACTCGAAGAGTGGGCATGGGCGACTCCGCCCGAAACCGCCCCCCGATGGCATCACCCGCTCCAGGATGCCCTGCGGATCATTAGCGTCGCCAGCCAGGGAATTCTTGCTCACGGCCTGCTCGATCGCGCCTACGCACTCGCCATGGTCACCGCGATCGGCTTGGTGCCTCTGCTCGCCACGGTATTCGCCGCGGCCCAGGCAGTCGGCCTCGGATCTCAGCTGGAACCGCTACTGTACAATGCGTTCGGCGTCCTTCCCAGCGCTTCGACCGCCGAACCCGGTGCCCAGCATGTAGCCGATGTGGTTCAGCGACTGCTGGCCGTCGTCGAAGATGTGGATGCCGCAAAACTCGGCGTTCTCGGCGTGCTCCTTACGCTGATCGCCGTGGTCCAGACTCTCGGCCGCGTAGAAACAGCACTCAACAAAACCTGGGGCATCGCCCGCGCGCGTTCCTTCGCCCGAAAATTCGCCGACTATCTCAGCGTCACCCTGGTCTTCCCCCTCTTCCTGATCGGCGCCGCCACTCTCGGCGCCACGCACACCCTCAGCGAACTCCTGCCGGGCGGCGCGGCCAGTTGGATGCTCCCATTCCTCGACCACACCCCCAACCTCGGCCCGGTGATTCTGGCCTTCCTCGCCTTCACTTTCCTCTATCTGTTTCTCCCCAACACCCGCGTCCCCCTGGCATCCGCACTCCTCGGCGGTGCCTTTTCCGCTCTCTCCTGGGCTCTGCTGCAGCGAGTCTGGCTAACCATTCAGGTCCATGCAAGCCAGGTGGGGACGATCTACGGAACCTTCGCCGCCATCCCCCTCTTTCTCGTCTTTCTCATCACACTGTGGGGCGTCATCCTCTGCGGCGGCGAACTCGCCCACGGCTTTCAGCAGCGGCACTCCCCCCGCCCCACCCGCAGCAATCTGCCGCATCAACCAGCCGCCGTCGAACTCCAGTTCGAACTGGCCGCGCTCCTTCACAGCGTCGCCCTCTTCACCCAGGGAGCGCCGCCCCCCTCGGTCACAGCCACCGCAGTCGCCCTCGGAACCACCGAAAATGTGGCCGAACGCGCTCTGAATGCGCTGGTGCAGGCAGGGTGGCTGAGGCGCTACCAGGACGACAATGACCAAGAGGTCTTTGTTCCCAAGCAGCCACCGACAGAGGTTCTCCTCGGCGAGATTCTGGCTTCGCTCATCCACAGCCGGCAGTCAACTTCAGCGCCCCCCCCCGATCAGTCACCGGAAGCGCTCACCCTCGCGGACCGCTGGTGGTCATCGGCTGCCGGCCAGATCGCCGCTCATTGCGGTTCCCGCTCTCTTCTCGCCGCCAACCAACCGCCCGACTCTCCGC
>JALXCG010000460.1 GCA_026991065.1 Gemmatimonadota bacterium
GGGGGGCTGGGAAGTAGGGCCACGGCGACGAGAAGTACCCACGCCACTGTCAGCGATCTCCTCCAGCGTGGCTGGCATGGCAAGAAAAACCGCCACCAGTGACCGCTGCCCGCGGACCGGGTGGTCGGTGTTGAGGTCGCTTGGGGTCCATGATGTGGGGGTGCGCTTTGCGTCGACAACATGGCCTGATGTCCCTTTGGGTCCTGCGGAGTGATCATGGTTGGCGAGTCGGTCAAGAAGTAGGGTCGGAAATGGAGAGGATATCAATCATCGCTCTGGCGGGATCGTTCGCGAGCTTTTCGCAGGCGGCGTTCGCGGAGGTAGTCTCGACGACTTTTGGATTGTGATGGCTTTCGTTTCCCCCGGAGCCCCGGCGATCGCCGCCGCCGATGATCACCAGTGAAGCACTTGACGATCAGCTCCTCGTTGGCCTTGCGCAGGCGCACTTCGGTCGGCTCGATTGAGGTCAGGCGATAACCGTCGATGGTTTCATTCAGATAGTAGCGGCGTGAGGCATCCTCGCCTTTCTTCATCAGATAGGCAAGACGCTCATTGTTCTGGAGAACCACCGTGCCGAGCAAGGTGTAATCGGATGCCTCGCGCGCCTGGCGAGCCTCTTCCGGTGAAGGCGCCGCGGCGATCACGCGCCGATCCGGATGGAAGAGATTCTTGGCTTCGATTACCCGGAATTCCTGTCGTTGGATCCGCCGGCCGCGGTTGGGCCGCGGTTGGGCATTCTCCGCTGTGTTTGGCTCCACGCTCTTGCCGGCGAAGGGATCATCGGTCGGGATCTCCGGTTCCCGTGACCACGCCTGCACGTTGCTGAAGATCAGCCAGGCGTTGACTGCCAGCAGAGCCACGTGGACAGGAAGGGATTTCTTGATTGTCACGAACCCTCCTCCGACTCTGGCGAAGCGGCGTATCCGGTAATTGTCATGCGCACGTCGAGTTTTTCGTCCGGAGAGCGCGGTTTCTGCTGGCGAATGATGATCTTGGGAACCCGCAGCTCTTTCTGGTGGGTTTCGATCCGATAAAGCAGATCGGTGAGTTTCTCGATGGTCATTTCCAGATGGATCTCGGTGGGAATGACTGTCAGCGCGTCGGCCGGAATGGGATCTCGGGCCTTGTTGCTTTTGAGTTCGGCGCCCACCTGAGTAGAGAGATGGTTGACGATCTTACCCAATTCGGCGCCGGCGATACTGGTTTCCTCGCCGGGAAGCAAGCGGGTCCGGAGTCGAGCCGCGGCCGCGCGCCGCTGCTTCAGTTCCCGCTCGACCAGTTCGGCGCGCGCCAGCGTGTGGTGAGCCTGTGCCAGTTCGAACTTGGCGTTTTCGATCGCGGCGGCGGTTGCACGACGGGTGGCGAGGAGCGGGCGGAGGCCGAACGTGGTGCCGGCCCATAGAAGAGCCAGGGTCGCGGCCAGCCCGGTGAGGCGTTTTTCGCGGACGGTCATTCCTCTGCCTCCCCGGCTACGTCAAGCGTGGCACAGAGTTTAAACTGCCAGTAGCCGTCTCGGTTTTGGGTCTGCGAGCACTCCGAAACATCGGTGAACAGTGGATGTCCCCCCAAGAGGATTTTCAGTTGCTGGAGGTCGTCGTTCTTCTTGGCGCGCCCGGAGATCTTGATTTTGGTTCCGTCGATGCTCAGATCGGTCACCCAGGTGGTGCGGGTTGTTTCCCGGGTGATCGCGCGGATCACTTCCAGCGGGGAGACGGTGCGGCCACCGGCGGCCTGGTCGAAGCTCTCAATGAACTTCTTCTGTTGAATGAGTTCGGCGTTCATCCCCTTTACCCGCTGGACCTCGGGTTTGAGTTCGGACAGGGCGGCTTCGAGCGCGGAGAGTTCGCGTCTCTCCTGCACCACGTTGCCCGCGAGCAGTCCCACAAGAAGGAGGGCCGCCAGTCCGATTTGAGCCCCGATCGCAAAGGTCCCGAAACCACTTTCGTTGGAGCGCAGCTCCTCGGGCAGAAGGTTGGGAAGCTCGGAGTGAGCCGCGAGCCCCTGCATGGCCAGGCCGGCGGCAGTAGCGTAGTGGGCGTTCTCAGCACTGAGTTCGAGGTCGCTGCCGAGTGGCTGGAGGGCCTCGATCTTCAGGCGTTCACACAGTTTCTCGGTGACTTCGCCTTCGAGCGGTCGCCCCGAGACCAGCACACCGTTGGGGGTTGGCACGCCCGCCGTATGGAGGCAACTCTGCCGCAGGGCTGCATGCAGGAACTCCGCGGTCGATGCGGGGTCGTTACCGTTGCCATTGCTTTCGCCGCGGGCGAAGCGGTGGATGCTGACCACGGTGCCCGAGTTCAAAACCGCGACCTCGGTGGAGGTTGGTTGATGGCGAAGGAGCCCGAAAAGTTCATCGGGCGGCAAGGCAGCGACTTGTGGGAGCTGGATATCCGCGAGAATCGCCGGTGTAATGGCGGATGTGGGCAATCCCGCATTCGCGATCAGGCGGTGGTAACGATCCAGAATCCGTCGCTCGATCGCCACGATCAGGACCAGAACCTGGTCATCGACGCGCCGAAGAACCTGAAAATCGAAATAGGCATCACTCGCCGTGAGCGGGAAATGCCGGTCCAGTTCAAACTCCAGCATCTGTCGGAGATGTTTGTCGTCCACTCCCGGTAGGCGAACAAGCCGAATCATCGGATCGCTCAAGGGGATTCCGACCACCACGCGGCGACTGCGAAGTCCGTGCTCGGCGAGAAACGCCGCCATCCGTTCCGCGACTTCATCCTCGCCGGTCACGCCGGTCAGGTCGAGTGTGAACGTCGAATGCAGCCGCGCTTCGCCGAATGTGCGTCGCATCTCCGCGAAGTACACCCGTGCCTCAGCGAACTCAATGCCTAGCGCCTTTGCTGGCAGCTTCAAGGGATCACCCTCCGTGGTGGGACAGCCGCAGCGTCGTCCCAGTGAATGACTTGCACTGTGGCGGCACCGCCACCGCCGCGGCCGATGACCTGAACGACCGCGCGGATTTGACGATAGACCCGGTTTTGGGCGATCTGTCCCTCGGCCAGAATCGTGTAGTAGCTGGAAAGCACTTCTCTCCGTGAGCGGCCGTGCCCGGAGGTCAGGGGCGCGTCCTCGCGCCGAATTCGGATCTGGTCGGCTTCGAGTTCTCCATGGGTGGCGATCAGGACCGGAATGGGAGCAGTGAAGCGATTCGGTGTGCGCTGATTGCCCCAGACGGTTATCAGGTCGCGAAGACCAGGCTGAGAATCGCTACCGTAAAACAGTTCCGGCGTGATGCCGCGCACCATCAGCAACTCCTCCGGAGTTTCAAAACGCGCTCCTCGTGTTGAGTAGGGGATTTCCAGATTGTTGTAGAACTCATCCTCTGCACCATTCAGCCCGCGCAAGTCGTCCAGATCTCTCCAATCGAGAATTGCGTCCACGATCTCGTCGCGCTCGGTACCGATCTGCACCCCCAAAACGTCAAGGAGTTGGACCAATCCTTCACGGTCCGCGCGATTGATCTGGATCAAGCCGTCTTCGTCGCGGATCGAATAGGAGTAGATTCCACCGTCGAGTTCAAGACCGCGTCTCTGCCGATTCTCGCGCGCCCAATCGACTAGGGAGTCTACTCGTTCGGGCGGATCGGTGTTCCGCGCAAAATAGACTTCTCCCGTTTCCTCGTCGCGAAAACAGAAATCCGCAGGTTCCGCCAGTTCCCGAATCGCCTCGTCAATGGCCGCCAAGGCGAGATAATAGGCCCGGGTAGAGTCGCGATAATTCCCCGCCATGTCTACCTCTGTTCGCGAGGTAAAAGCAAACTCGAATGCCATCAGGAGGAGGACCGTGAGCAGCAGGAGGATCACGAGCAGCGCGATGCCCTCTTCGGCACGGGCTTTTGCGGGAGTCATCGGGCTCGTCAACGGAACTCTCCCAACGCCTCGAAAGTGGCGCCTGCCGGTGGACGCTTGCTGCGCACCAATGATGATTTGGCACGAATCTTCGCGTACTGCGGCGGCAGCGTGATGGTGTCCCCGCGGGCGGGATCGAAGTAGCTCAGGGTCACCTCCACCCCTTCCGGCAGCCGATTGGGCTGGAGCATCGGATCATCTTCCTCCGGGGACCAGGTGTCCGTCCAGGCTCCCTCTTCCGCCTCCGCATCGTCCTCTGGAACTGGCGGATAGAAGAAGTAGCGCAAGCCCAGGCGGACCACGAAAGGGGCGATTTCGACCCGCTCGAAGATCCGCTCCTCCGGAGGCTGCATCGGCTGCGGAAGCGCTCGCTCGACGATGAGTCCGCGCTCCTCCGTTGCGTCGTCCAGATCAACCTTCCAGGTGACTTCGACGATGCCGGGAACCAACTCGCCCAAGATGGGTGCTGGATCGGCAGTCAGAAAGCGCAGTGAATCGCGGCCACCGAAAAAGTACGGTGCCGGGCGGGCATCCAGGAGAATCTTGTCGGCGACCGCCGAGCGCAATTCCGAACCGAGTTCATCCATCGCCAGGCGCAGGGCCGACTCCGCCTTCTGAGTGGTTGACTCCTCCTCCCACGCCCTCTGGGCCGCATCGAAGCCGGAGTAGAGCGCGGCCAGCAGGATCACCAGGATGGTCAGTGCCACCATCAGTTCGATCAGCGTAAAACCGATTTCAGGCCGCTTGGTGTTCACGAGCCCGCACTCCAGGGGTCCACCTTTTGGGTTTGCAAAGTCGTCAGAGAGACGTGTCCGTGTGGATCGTCAATGGGCCAGGAGATGGTCACCGCAACTCGATAGCGCTCCAACTGAAGGGTCTGTTCCGGGCTGCTGAAGGGGTCTCCGGGCAGACCGCCGGGAGAGGACTGCGCTGCCAGCGCTGCCTCGTCCTCCTCGGGCAGAAGTTCGATCGCAACTTTCCAGCGATAGTGACCATCTTCGGTCTCTCCCTCCTCCTCGCTCTCCTCGAAAGCGGGAAGACGAAGCACCTCAGCCATCATCGCTCTTGCCTGCAAGATCGCGCGGGTGCGTTCCACCGACCAACGTCCCGCCTGCAGTCCATTGCCAAAAGTTGCCAGCACCGCCGTGATTCCGAAGGCCAGGATCGCCGCCGCCACCATGATTTCGAGCAGGGTGAAGCCATTGCTTTTCATGCGCTGTCCTCACCCATCACGCGTTCGACACGAACCCGGCCCCCGGCGCGCGTAAGCGTGATGCGCCAGACATGTTTTTTCGCGGCCAGCGTGATGGTTGCGCCGCTGCTGTAGCCACGTGGATCGAAAACCACCGCTGGATACTCACTCCATGGCACCTCCGTAAGTTCCATCCGGGAGAACTCGACGCCATTCTGTAGCTCTTTGCGCAGGGTGATGCTGTAACCGGCGGGGAGATTCCATTCAGCATCCTGCTCGGCCAGTCGGCCGGACGGCTCTTGCTCGCTGTCTCTCTGCTCGCGCTCCTCCTCCGGAATGTAGAGGCGCCGGTCGTCGGCATCGTGACTGACCAGGATGTAGCGCCCCCCTTCCTCATCGAAGAGCACTGCGTTGGGGATGCGCGATGCCACTGCGCGGTCGCGCGCCCAACTGAGTGTGGTTCCCACTTCGCGCGCCGAAACCCGCGCCCGATAGTTGGACATGTTGCGATAAGCCACCGGCATCGCCAACCCGGCCATGATCACCATCAGAGACATGACCACCAACAACTCGATCAGCGTGAAGCCTTCCCCCCGGGTGCCGTGGACTGGCGTCGGCCATCGCGAGGATTGCTCCATCAGTGGAAGGGACTGCCCTCGGCGCCGGTGGCGAGAAGCTACAGATCCCACGAAACGATATCGATGTCGACCGCCTCTTCCCCGCCGGGTTCGCCGTCTCTGCCCAGGCAGATTAGGTCGTAGTCTTTCAATGGGCTTTCTTCGGGTGGATAGCGATACACATACTCGTGCTTCCATGGGTCAACGATGGTCATCTTGTTGTAGTACGGACCATCCCAGCCCTCGACTCCGGGATCGATGACCAGCGCTTGTAGGCCTTCGTCGGTCTCCGGGTAGCGGCCCACATCCTGGCGGAAACGTTCGAGGCACCCCTTGAGAGCGGCGATGTTGGACTGCGCGACGGCATACCTGGCCTTGTCGGTCTGCTTGAATATCACTTGAGATCCGACCCCGGCGAGAATCGCCAGGATCACAACCACAACAAGCAGCTCAATCAGAGTGAAGGCCGTCTCTCGGCGGCTGGTAAAAGTCGTATTTTTCGGCATCATGCGGACTCCCGGAGGCAATGGTCGCTGGTTCAGAATACGTGTGGAGTGTCCCTCTATGTTCCCGCGGCGGAGGTCACGCTCATGATTGCACTCACGAGCGAGAGAACAATGAAACCGACGATGACGGCCATCACCAGGATCATGATCGGCTCCAGAAGCGCGGTCAGGCGCTGAATCGAAGTGCGTACGTCGGCCTCGTAGATGTCGGCGACTTGATCCAGCATCGTGTCGAGGCGCCCGGTCTCCTCGCCCACCGTGATCATGTGGATGGCCATGGGGGGAAAGACCTGTGTTTCGGCCAGTGGGCCGGCGATTCCTTCCCCCTCACGAACGCGACCGTGCAGCTGAACGATGGCTTGGCTGATGACGTGGTTGTCGACCACATCCTTGACGATAAACAGAGCATCCAGGATCGGAACGCCGCTGCCGCTGAGTGTTCCCAAGGTGCGCGAGAAACGCGCCAGGGCCAGTTTCTGTACCACGCTTCCAAGGCCGGGCGTGGCCATCCGAATGCGGTCCCAGGCCAGGGCTCCGCTGGCGGTGCGTTTCCAGTAGCGCAAGGCGATCCAGGAGACCGCTGCTGCCAGTAGGGCAACCCACCAGTAGTGGCGGATCATGTCCGAAGAGCGAATGAGAATGAGCGTCGGCAAGGGCACTGCCTGGCCCATTCCTTCAAGAATGCCGACAAAACGGGGAATGACCGTTGTCATCAGAAAGACCACGGCGCTGCCGCCGACCACTGCCAGCACCACCGGGTAGATCATGCTGGTGACCACATAACTGCGCAACTCTTCCATCTGAGCCATGAAATCGGCCAAGCGCTTCAGGATGACGTCGAGCACCCCGCCGGTTTCTCCCACTCTTACCATGTTGACGTAAAGAGGGGGGAAGACTCGGGGATGATTCCCGAATGCTTCGGCCAGGCTGGCACCGCCGGTGACATCTGAATGGATGCTGCTCAGAACGGTCTGGAGCTTGGGGTTCGTGCTCAGATTGGCCAGGATTTCCAGCGAGCGATCCACCGGAATGCCCGCGCCGATCAGCGAGGTGAGTTGCTTGGTCGTATCCAGAAGATCCCGCCGGCGAATGCGCTGGAATGGGTTGCGGATCTCCATGTCGAGCGAGAAGGAGCGTCCCTCGCCCTTGCCCTGCTTGATCTCGATCGGCAGGCAGGCCATCTCTTCCAGCTTGGCGCGCACCGCATTGACGTCCGCAGCGTCGATAACACCGCTGACGGTTTTTCCATTCGCTGTTGCTGCCTTGTAGGAAAAAGCGGTCACGTCACCCTCTCGGCCGGAGATGACGGCAAAGCGAAGCGACTCATTGTGCATTCTCCCAGTCAAGATCCTCTTGCTGGGTCGTACGCACGACTTCATCGAGGGTTGTAATGCCTTGCAAGACTTTGCTCCAGCCGTCGTCTCGCAGAGTTCGCATCCCCGCCCGGAGGGCCGCGTTGCGGAGTTCGCTGGAGGCAGACTTGCGCAGCATCAGGTTCTTCAACTCGGGGCTCACGACCATCAATTCAAAAATCGCGACGCGCCCCGAATAGCCTTTGTTGCGGCATTGCTTGCAGCCAGCCCCTTCGTAGACTTCAAAACTCTGCTGGCCGGAGGGGTTGGAGATTCCCGCTTCCTCCAGTGCCTCGGCTGTTACCACCGTCTTTCGCTTGCAATGGGGGCAGATGGTGCGCACCAGGCGTTGTGCCATCGCCAGGTTCAGACAACTGGAGATCAGGTAAGGCTCGACGCCCATGTCGACCAAGCGAGTGATCGTAGAGGGCGCGTCATTGGTGTGCACCGTTGAGAGCACGAGGTGCCCCGTCAGTGCCGACTGAACCGCGATTTCGGCGGTTTCGAGATCGCGGATCTCACCGATCATGATCACGTCGGGGTCTTGACGGACGATGGATCGCAGCCCTGCGGCGAAGCTGAGGCCGATCTCCGGTTTGACCTGGATCTGGGTGATGCCGGGTAGATGAAATTCGATCGGGTCTTCGACCGTAATAATCTTGAGGTCGGGAGAATTGATGAGAGCAAGTGCGGAGTAAAGAGTTGTGGTCTTTCCGGAGCCGGTGGGGCCGGTCACCATCAAGATGCCGTTGGGCCGCTTGATGGCTTTCTTGAAAGCCTCCAGGTCCCTGTCGGGAAAGCCCAATTCCTCCAGGCCGATCAGGGTTGCCGAATGGTCCAGAATGCGCAGCACGGCGGATTCGCCGAACTGCGAAGGGACGATCGAGATCCGCAGATCGATCTCGCGCCCGGACGCCCGCACCCGGGCGCGCCCGTCCTGAGGCAGGCGCCGCTCGGCAATGTTGAGTTCGGCCATGATCTTGACGCGGCTCACGATCGCCGGATGCAGTCGTTTCGGTGGGGTCTCCAGATCTTGCAGAATCCCGTCGACTCGGCAGCGGACCCGAAGGTCCCTCTCTTGCGGTTCGATGTGGATGTCGGAAGCACCGAGTTCCACTGCTCGTGAAATGAAAAGATTCACCAACTGGATGACCGGCGCCTCGGAGGCCATGTCGCGCAGGTGGTCGACATCTTCCAGTTCATCCTTACCGAGAAAAGAGAGTTCCTCATCGCTGAACGAGGAGATGATCTTTTCCATCGTGGTAGCGCCGGATCCATAGCAGCGTTCAACCGCTTCGAGGATGTCTTCTTCAGAGGCGACAATGACGTCATACGTTACGCCGAGAACCCGGGCGACATCGTCGAGGTAGTCGCAGTTGAATGGATCGGCGACCGCCACTCTGATTTTTCCCTCCTCGTAGAAAAGAGGAATGAACTTGTGGTGCTTCAGGTACTTGAGATCGAGGCGGGCAAAAACCGGCGGTGACTCAGGAAAATCCTTGAGTGTCATGTACTCCGCCCCGATCTGCGCGGCGATGGCCCGGATCAGGTCGAGTTCCCGAATATAGCCCAGATCGAGCAGAATCTGCCCGATCCGCTCGCCGCCCATGCCGCGGGAATCAAGCGCGAAACGCAAGTCGTGCGGTTGGATCGCGCCGTGTTCAATCAGAATCTCGCCCAGCGGTTTTTCGGTTTGGTAGATCAGCATCTGTGCCTGGCGGGGAATGGGTAGTGCGCGGCGGAAGAGTAGTTTAGTAAGACTTGCGGGGCAGCTACCGGATGAATCATGGCGAATGCGCGCGCATTCCTGTACGGCATCGACCGAACGAAGTTCCACACACCCGCAGTCCCTGGTTGGCGAAAAGGGATGCGGGAAATGGAACATCGCGCTTCCGGGTTGAAGTTATCGGCACGAATGTAGTGGAGCGAAGGTTCTTCTTCAACCCTCCCCCGTCGGTTTCCACGACCCGTCGGAGTCTTGACGAAATCGTCCGCGTGCTGCTGCGCTCCGGCTTCGATCTCATCTGCCCGCGGCGCCGCTGGGTGGTCAATTGGAGCCCGGATCGGTGTGGTGAATTGACCCAGCGGGGTGCCCGCGGATGAGGTCTCTCTTGTTCCCGACCTTGATTGTCAGGGAGTTGGGAGGGCGGTACTGACTGGCACACGGATTGCACTACCCGGAGTCCGCCGGTGTGGAGCGGAGTTTCTCGACTTCATCCACCCGGTGGGACCTGGGAAAAGCCTGGGATGCCCGGGCACCGGGGCGCGCCGTGTGTTGCCTTGCGCACGCACCGCACCCCGGATCCGCCCTCGTCGTGGGATATGTGTGCCCCGCCCGGTCACAACGTTGCGGGGACTCCCGTTTGTCATTGCCGCGTATAGCAGCGCGCTTCTCAAGTCGTGTTTTCTATTTCTATTACTAAGGAGGCAGAGAATGTCAGATCGCTTGTCCATGCCGGAGATGAACCGTGTGATTTTGGCTGGAAGGCTGACCATGGACCCGGATCATCTCGTGTTGCCGTCCGGGCAGGAGCGAACCCGTCTTCGATTGGCTTGCAATCGCCGGTTTCGCAATCGCCAGGGAGATTTGCAAAGTGAAGAGGGTTTCTTTAGCGTAGTTGTCTGGAACCGTGTTGCGTCGCTGTGCAAGGAGTACCTGAAGAAGGCCAGTCCGGTTTTGGTCGAGGGGCGCTTGCACCAGAGTCGCTGGGTGACCGACGGTGGTGAGTCCCGCGATGCGATTGAGGTCGTTGCCACCCGCGTGCATTTTCTTGGTCGCCCGATCGAAGATGCCGTGCCCGAATTCGAGTCAGTTGAATCGGAAGTCGCGGAGGCGTAACCTCTGTGGCCCGCGCATCGGCGCGAGGGGCGCGATCCGGCGAGTCATCGAGCCGCCGGATCGCGGCCTGATCCAAGGTTGGGGCGGACGCGTCCTGGCCGCGCACCTGGTTGCGAGTGCTTCGGTTGGTGTTCGTCATGCTGGAAAGGCGTGCGTTGACGTGGCGAAGCGCGGAGAGACGATGAATTCTCAGATCCACATGGGACCTTTCCGTTCTGCCGGTTTCGAGGGCTTTCCTGCTGCCGGGTTCGGCACCGGGCCGGGGCATAGGCGCTCGCGAACGATTCTCTCCGTTTGGGCCGTTGCGCTTCTCGTGCTGGCAGGTTGTAGGCAGGAGCCGGAAATTCCACCAGTGGCCACCGCTGCCTATTTCATCTCGATCGGCACGCAGGTGGAGGGGCAGGCCGACGTTCGCTACACGTTGGATATGAAGGCGGACGAGCCGTTTCTGGCCATCGACAATCAGACCATTTTGCGCTCCGAAGAGGCCGTGGTTTTCGATTCTACCGAGGTCGTTCTCCGGGTTGCGGATCACGCTCCCGTGCGCTCGCGCAAGGTGATCGTGGCCGGGGAAGATCGCAAGTACGCCAATGCGGTTTACCAGGACTCGACAGTGCTGTTGACCACCGGCACTCCCAAAGGTGTTTTCCCGCTTTATGTCCATCCCGATACTGCGGTCGTGGACAAGGAGCAACTGATGTTCGGGATCGGTCTGCGCAGTCCCGAAGAGGTGCTTCGTGGAGTCCAGTTGCGAGCGGTTTCAGCGGATGCCCAGCGGCAATTGCGGGTGGATCTGCGCGTGGTCGGTCAGGAGCAGGTGGCAGTCCCGCT
The DNA here is from genome assembly GCA_026991065.1 of Gemmatimonadota bacterium. Lineage (GTDB taxonomy): Bacteria > JALXCG01. Next base: position 11,198 of record JALXCG010000460.1, read on the forward strand.
GGGAACCTTCTCTGCCCGCAAGGTGCGCATGGCCGTGCGACGCTACTCGACCGATCCCACGGAAGATCTGCCAGAGCACGAAGTCTTTCTGTGGTACGGAGATGATGGGCGACTCCTGCGTTATTACGATCCCAATCTCCAAGCAGTATGGTTGCTGACCGATTTTGGTGGGGATCTCTCTGCGTTCCACGTGCCGGTTGGGGACGATGGCGAATCATGAACGGGGGAAGCGCGGTGCGGGCGCGCGGTTGCCGATCGGTCGGCTGCACCGGTGGCGGCGCCTGACGCGCGGCACCTCTCGATCGCCATCTCCCACTGTGCCAAGATTCTCCACTGGGGCTTGCGCCCCTGCCCGCAGCCAACGCCGCAGCTGGGGCCTTGATGGTGGATCGGGGGGTGATTCCAGGCTTGCAAGAGAGGCAAGGAGATGAGAAGGTAAGAGATTCCTGAAATGCCCGATCCCGGTCGATGGCCGTTGCGGTTGTTCCGCGGCCGCCGGAGGAATGGAATTTCAGGTTTTCCGTTCGCAACCCACTGCTCCGCACGGCCGCGTTCGGGCACTCATTTTCTAAGAGTCGCGCGAAACAACGATCGGCTTTCCTCTTGCGCTTGCGATGCGTGCTCGACAGCGTGCCACTGATGGGTGAGTTGCGTGGTTTTTCATCCACCTGCTGAAACAGAGATTCGATCCCGAACACGGGTAATTGAGTAGGGGTTGCCATGAAGCGCTACGCGTCCAAGGATATCCGGAACATTGCTCTCATCGGTCACGGCACGACCGGCAAGACGACTCTCGCCGAAGCCATGCTCTACGTGACGGGGGCGACGAGCCGAATGGGCAGCGTCGATGAAGGCACCGCCGCGTTCGACTACCTGGAGGAGGAGGTAGAGAAGAAATTCTCGGTCTCTACCGCAATCGGTTTTGTCGAAGACCGGGGCTGCAAAACCAACATTCTCGATACACCGGGTTTCGCCGATTTCGCCGGAGAAGTCGCTGCTGCTTTGCGCGTGGTGGACGCCGCCGTGGTCGTGATTCACGCGGGTCATGGGATCGAGGTGGGCACCGAACGGGGGTGGAAGCAGGCCGCCAATCGTGGGCTGCCCCGCCTGCTTTTTGTTAACCAGATGGACCGCGACAACCTTGACTTCGATGCTCTCCTTGCGAGCTTGCGCGAGCGCTGGGGAAATGGTGTGGCGCCCTACACGCTGCCGGTCGGTTCCGGCGAGTCCTTCAAGGGAACCATCGATGTCTTGGCGGGAAAGGCCTACATCGACACCGGAAAAGGGGATGGCAGCGTTGAAGAATCCGAGATTCCCGCTGATCTTAGAGATGCTTTTGAAGCCGCCAGCGAGGCCCTGATGGAGGCCGCCGCCGAGTCCGATGATTCTCTCTTGGAGAAGTACTTCGAGGAAGGGGAACTCTCCCGCGAAGAGACCCTGCGCGGGCTGCATTCCGGTGTTGCCAAGGGCAGCGTTTTTCCGGTTTTCTGTGGCTGTGCACCATCCAATATCGGTGTTCGACGTCTTCTTGACGCGATCGTCGAACTGTGTCCCTCCGCGATCGAAAGCGGAGAATACGACATTGTGGATGACGACGGGAATCCGGGCAAGGCGGCCATCGAAACCGATGGGCCGGCAGTTGCCTTGGTGTTTAAGACCCAAGTCGAACGCCATGTGGGCGAACTGGCCTTCATTCGGGTGATGAGCGGTACGGTCAAGACCGGCCAGGATCTCCGCAACTTGAACCGCGATGCCAATGAGCGCGTGGGGCATATCTCATTGCCGCGTGCTCACGACAAGGTCGATGTTTCGGAAGTGGTAGCTGGGGATCTCGCAGCTTTGGTAAAGCTCAAACATACCAGCACCAGTGATACGTTGGCCGCCGATGCCAAGGCGTCGAAGGTCCGGCCGCCGGCTTTCCCGCGGCCCTTGATCTCCAATGCCATTCGTGCCAAGTCGAAGGCGGATGAAGACAAGATCGGCAACGCACTTGCTCGTCTGCGGCAAGAGGATCCCACATTCCACGTGACCACGGATCCCGAACTTAAGCAGACGGTGGTGTCCGGCATGGGCGAAGTACACCTGGACCTGATCACCAAGCGGTTGCAGACTCGTTACGGTGTGGAGGTGGAGACTTCACGGCCACGCATCGCCTACCGTGAGACCATTCGAGGACGTTCGGAGGCTCACTATCGTCACAAGAAACAGTCCGGTGGCCGCGGGCAATTCGCCGATGTGCACATTCGCGTCGAAACCGCAGAAAGAGGCAGCGGTTACGAGTTCGTAAACGCAATTGTTGGTGGCGTTGTCCCCGGGAAGTTCATTCCGGCCGTGGACAAGGGGATCAGGGAACTACTCCCTGACGGAGTATTGGCCGGCTATCCGATCATCGATGTAAAGGTTACGCTGTACGATGGTGGGTTCCATGCCGTGGATTCGTCGGAAATGGCCTTCAAGATCGCTGCGCGGCAGGCGTTCAAGAAAGCTTTCCTGGACGCCAAGCCGGTGCTCCTGGAACCGATCAACAATGTTTCGATTACGATCCCGGAATCCTACATGGGTGCAGTGATGGGTGACCTCACCTCCCGCCGCGGGCGCACCCAGGGGATGGAGCCCGATGGCGCGTTTACTACGATCTTGGCTCAGGTCCCCGAGGGGGAGATGTACAGATATTCGACTCAGCTCCGCTCTATGACCGGTGGCCGTGGCGCTTTTGAGAGTAGTCATTCACACTATGAAGAGGTCCCGGCAGACATTGCGCCGCGGGTTATCGAAGAAGCCCGCAAGGCCAAGGAAGAGGCAGAGTGACGTTCATTTGTCTCGCCGAGGCTTGCTCTTGCCCTGTCGGGTCGGACCGGCTGGAGAGAACCGGCTCAACTCAGAATGTGGGCATTGATCAACGGAATCGTTGAGGAGGACGCACCGTGTCTGGTCATTCAAAGTGGAGTACCATTCGCCGCAAGAAAGAGAAGGTCGATGCGGCACGCGGGAGGATTTTTACCCGCCTGATCAAGGACATCACCTCCGCTGCCCGACAGGGTGGCGGGGATCCAGATGGCAATCCACGTCTTCGACTGGCGATCCAGGCGGCGAAAGCGGCCAATATGCCGGCAGACAATGTTGAGAGGGCGATCAAAAAGGGAATCGGAGAACTCGACGGGCAGACGATCGAAGAGATCATCTATGAAGGCTATACGCCGGGAGGTGCTGCGCTTCTTCTGGAAGTCGCTACCGACAACCGGAACAGAAGTGCGGCGGAGATCCGGCACGCGTTCTCCAAGCACAACGGTTCTCTGGGCTCCACCGGGTGTGTTGCCTGGATGTTTGAGAAACGTGGCGTGATCATGATCGATTCCTCGGCCGCCAGTGAAGAGCAGGTGATGGAGGTCGTGCTGGATGCCGGCGCGGAAGATATGACGGTCGAAGAGGGCGTTTTCCAGGTCGTCACGACGCCGGAAGCGTGCGAGGATGTACGCGCCGCCGTCGAGGCGGCAGGCATCCCCATGATTTCGGCCGAGGTCACCCGCGTTCCCTCTACCACCAAGCGTCTCGAAGGAAACGATGCGCTGCAGGCGGTGCGCTTGATCAACCTGCTGGAGGAATTGGACGACGTTGAGCACGTTCATTCCAATGCAGATGTTGATGAGAGCGTCATCGAGGAAATGTGATCGATTGCCTGCGAGTAGGGTGATCGGTATTGACCCCGGTCTGGCGTGCACCGGCGTGGGCATCATCGAGTACCATGAGCGCCGGTTTCGGTTGGTTCATCAGAGCGTGATTCGCTCTTCGACGGAATTGCCGATCGCAGTACGTTTGCTGAGGATCCACAGAGGGATCCGGGAAGTGATGGCGCAGCACCGAATCGACGCTGCGGCGATCGAATCGGTGTTCGTTGGGCACAGCGCGCGTTCAGCTCTGGCGCTTGGCCATGCGCGTGCCGCTGCGATGCTGGCTTTGGCCTGGGATGGTCTCCCGGTTGGCGAGTACTCGCCGGCGGAGGTGAAGCGCGCAGTCGGCGCGGGTGGGCGGGGAAGCAAGGAGCAGGTGCATGACCTCGTTAAGATGCTCTTGGCCGGAGTGAAGGGGCGGTTGCCGAATGATGCCGCGGATGCGCTGGCCGTTGCGATCTGCCACGTCAATCGCACCGGAGGTCGAAGATGATTGAGGCGGTCCGGGGAAGGTTGGTGCGCATCGATGAGGCCAGCATCGTTGTTGAGGTCGGAGGGATCTCGCTGGCGCTCTCGGTTCCACCATCGAATGCGTTGTTGCAGCGGTCGGTTGGCGAGGATATCGCTGTTCCCACCTACCTCCACGTGCGCGATGACGGCATGGAGCTTTTCGGGTTTCACGATGAAGATGAGCGCAGACTCTTTCTGGCACTGCGCAAAGTCGCGGGTATTGGTCCGCGTTTGGCCCTCTCCATTGTTGGTGCGCTGCCGCCGCGCACCGTACAGGCGGCGGTGACTTCCGGTGATCTGCGTACTCTGCAACGGGCACCAGGAGTCGGGAAGAAGCTGGCCCAGCGCTTGATCCTCGAACTGAAGGACAAGCTTGCTTTTGCTGAGATCGATGGTGGTGATCCGGCAGTCGCGACCCAGCCCTCTCCCCGTTCCGGGAATTGGCACGACGCCGCACTCGCACTGGCGACACTGGGCTTCGATGCTGGCCAGATCGATCGGGCATTGGCGTCCGTGCGCCGGGACGTCGCCGAAACCGCCGCAGTAAGTACTATAGTTCAGGCAGCTTTACGATGGTTGCGGAGTTAGTATGGAGCGCCTTGGATCAGCGGACGCATTCGTGGATGAAACCGAATTCGAGCGGTCGCTACGCCCGCGGCGGCTGAGTGAATTCATCGGGCAAGAGCGGCTAACGCAAAATCTCAGGGTGTTCATCCAGGCAGCCCGCGGCCGCAACGAGCCACTTGACCATGTGCTTCTCTCCGGTCCACCGGGGCTGGGGAAGACGACTCTCGCGGGGATCTTGGCCAATGAACTGGAAGTGGAGTTGCACACTACGTCCGGGCCAGCGATCGAAAAGGCGGGCGATCTTGCGGGAATGCTTACGAACCTGGGTCCGCGCGACGTGCTCTTCATCGATGAGATCCACCGCATGGGCACAGTGGTCGAGGAGTATCTCTACTCAGCGATGGAGGATTTTGAACTCGATATCATGATCGACTCCGGCCCCGCCGCCCGGAGCGTGAAGCTTACGCTTGCGCCCTTTACTCTGGTAGGTGCGACCACGCGTTCAGGATTGCTGTCATCGCCGATGCGGTCTCGGTTCGGAATAGGTTGCCACCTGGAACACTATGCAGAAAAGTCACTCGCGGCGATCGTTGAACGCTCGAGCCGGCTCTTGGACGTCGAAATCGATGTGGAGGCGGCGGCTGAGATTGCCCGCCGTTCGCGGGGAACGCCACGCGTCGCCAATCGGTTGCTGCGCCGGGTTCGCGACTTCGCTCAGGTCGATGGCAGCGGTCGAATCGACAGCCCAATCGTGAGAAGTAGTCTGGCGCGTCTCGACGTTGACCATCGCGGTCTGGATGATCTCGATCAGCGCTTGCTGCGAACCTTGATTCTCAAATTCGGCGGCGGACCGGTGGGGCTCAGCAATTTGGCGGTGGCGCTGGGGGAGGAAAAAGACACTCTGGCAGAGGTTGTTGAGCCATTCCTTATCATGGAAGGTTTCCTGGTCAGAACGCCGCGCGGGAGGGTGGCAACCGAAGCTTCCTACCAACACCTTGGATTGAAGTCCAAGTTCCCAGACGACCCGCAGGGAGGTCTGTTCCGGTGATGGCAGACGGGAAGGAAACGCTGGCGGACTACGATTTCGATTTGCCGGAGCATCTGATCGCTCGCTACCCCGCCCCCTCGCGGGAGGCGGCTCGACTCCTGATTCTTGACCGTGGGCGCGACACGCTCTCGTTTGGGAAGGTCCCAGATCTTGTTGGATGTCTTCGCGAGGGCGATCTGGTCATCAGAAACACGACTCGGGTTTTTCCCGCGCGTTTGCGCGGCAAGCGGGTCGATACCGGCGGGCGTGTGGAGGCGCTTCTGGTCGCGCCGCTTGCGGATGATACGTGGAGCGCACTGGTGCGTCCGGCGAGACGGCTTCGGCAGGGTGTAATGATCGAGTTTGCGGGGGGCTTGATGGCTCAAGTGGCAGGGAGTGGAGAGGGGGGGGAGCGCTCGCTCCGGTTCCAGTTGGCTGGGGCAGAACTGGATGCGTTGGTCGATGCCGTCGGGGAGATCCCACTGCCGCCCTATATCCGGCGCCCGGCCGAGGATCTCGACCGTGATCGCTACCAAACCGTCTATGCGCAGACACGGGGGTCGGTGGCTGCGCCAACCGCTGGTCTGCATTTGACCACGGGGATGTTCGAGGAACTGCGTGCGCGTGGGGTGCGCGTAGCCGATCTGCTTCTGCACGTGGGGCCGGGGACGTTTCGCCCGGTTGGTGAGGCGGGCATTGAGCAGCACAAGATGCACCCGGAGACGTATCATCTTCCGGCGGAGACTGCGCAGGAGATTGAACACACTCGGAGGGTTGGAGGGCGCGTGGTTGCCATCGGCACAACCGTCGCTCGGGTTCTGGAAACCTGCGCGATCGATAACCGCTGCGTTGCCCCCGCGACCGGTGTTACCCGGATCTTCATTCGACCGCCGCGGCGTCTCCAAGTTGTCGATGCACTGCTGACCAACTTTCACCTGCCGCGCTCTACCCTTCTGATGTTGGTTGCGGCGCTGGCGGGGCGCGAGCGGATTCTCAAGGCATACGAATCCGCGATCGAAGCTGGATTTCGGTTCTTCAGCTATGGCGATGCCATGCTCATCATTTCTTAGCGAAAACGGCGCCGAGATGCCGCCTGCGGGCCGATGGCTTTTTTCGTGGACACTCGATCACTCATGTCTTCTCCTTTCTCTTCTCCGTTCCGCTTCCAACTCCTTTGCACCGACCCCAGCGGGGCGCGTCGCGGGCGCATTCAGACGGCCCATGGTACGGTCGAAACCCCCTGCTTCATGCCCGTGGGAACGCTCGCGAATGTCAAGACCCAGACATGGGATGACTTACGCTCGTTGGGTGCACAGATGGTGCTGGCCAATACCTATCATCTCTATCTGCGGCCCGGGCATGAACTCATTGAGCAGATGGGCGGGTTCCACCGCTTCACCAGTTGGGATCGCGCGGTACTCACCGATTCGGGGGGATTCCAGGTCTATTCGCTCGCTGCCCACCGCAAGATCAAGGATGACGGTGTACAGTTTCGCAGTCATCTCGATGGCAGCTCGCACTTCTTTACTCCAGAGTTGGTCATGGGGATCCAGGCCGCACTGGGGGTCGATGTGGCAATGGCCTTCGACGAATGCTGTCCCTATCCCTCCACCCGCGAGTACGCTGCGCGATCGATGGTAAGAACGCATCAGTGGGCTGAACGCTCATGGAAAGCCTGGCCGGTTGAGCACCACGGAGTTCCCTATGGCATCTGTCAGGGCGCGTTCGAGGAGGATCTCCGGGTTGAGTCAGCGCAGGCGATTGCAGCAATGCCCTTCGCGGGGGTTGCGGTCGGCGGGCTGGCCGTCGGAGAACCCAAGCCGGTGTTTTGGCGCATGCTGGATGTGGTGATGCCCCATCTGCCCGCACAGCGACCGCGATACCTGATGGGTGTCGGCTATCCCGATGACTTGGTGGAGGCGGTGGCTCGGGGAGTCGACCAATTCGACTGTGTGCTGCCGACACGCAATGCGCGGAAAGCGATGCTCTTTACTTCGCGGGGGCCGTTGATTGCCAAGGCGGCGCGCTACGCCCGAGATCAGGGGCCACCCGACCCGGAATGCACATGTCGCGTATGCT
>JALXCG010000461.1 GCA_026991065.1 Gemmatimonadota bacterium
AGCAAGAGAGTCGATCTCGAAACACCCGAGAGCAGCGACATGCGGCTAATGGTGTTCTTGGCTTCGGTCACGGCCCTGCTGGTTTTTGTGCGCGCTTGCTTCTGAGTGCCTCCGGTTTCGCGCGGGTCGAGACCCTGTGGCCCGAGCGTTTCCCGGCATCCGCGCCACAGAAAGCCGGTTGCGCCGGAGTGAAGCGAGTTAGCGTGCGCGCCTGCGGAACATCGTGCCCCACAGCAGGAGCATGATGAGTGCGCCGCCAAGAGTGACCCAGCGAGCATGCAGCAGTGACGCCGGTCGATACTCCCAATCGATCCAGTGCGCTTGCCCGTCGCTCAGCACTGCGCGGAAGAGACCATCCGCGCGATAGATGGCCAGCTCGCGCCCGTGATCGTCGTGCGCCACCCAGCCCGGGGCGAAGCGATCCCGAAGAATCAAGAACCGCTCCTCCGACATGTCGCTGGCACGGTTTTCGTGTGAACCGCTTGTCGCCGGCGAAGGGGTGGAAGGCGAAAGATGAATCCGGACCCGGGCAGCGGACCACTCTTCCGATAGTTGCGGCTTGGTCGCGGTCGCGGCGATTGGCCGGGGAGATGCCGGCGGCGCGGTGGCGGTGCGTCGAATCGCTTCTTTTGCTGCCGCGCTGAGCGGGATGGGCCGACCGCCGCGCAGAGCCACTGTGGTGTCGATTGTGGTGGCGGTTCCGGGAATGGGGAGGAATTCGCCGGCACTGGGAGTGACGGGGGATTCCAACCAGTGGGCCGCCGGCAGGGCATCGGTCACCCGGTAGAGGACGACTCCGGAGCGGGCAAAGGCTCGCTCGCGGGTCAGCTTGCCGGTGGCGATCGCCTGGGTGACCGGGCGATCGTGGTTGGCCACGGGAGCACTGACGATCCACGGCACGGCGAGTCGCTGCGCCAGGCCCACGGGGTCTTCCACCAGTGCGCGGCTCAGCTTTCTGGCCAGCGGAGTCTCCAGCCCGCTGTACCCGGTCGCATAAGCGATCCCTTCCAAAAGCCCGAGGTTGGGCTTGGCCGACATCTTCCAGCGGCTGTAGATTTCGCGCTCTCCGTCCATGCCGCGCGGCCAGGGATAGGGGTCCAAGACCCTGACGTCGCGAACCAGGCGCGGTGGTCGAGGCTGCCATTCGCGCCGGAGGGGAGCGGCACCGGTCGACGGCGGAGAGGTGGCGGTCTCCGCGAGCGCGCGTCCCAGTTCCGTCGGGGCGCTGAGAAACGAGGGGTCGGTGGTATAGACCCAGCGCTCGGCACGCGGCACGCCTTCGGTGATGGTGGCGGCGATGAGCAGCGGCCAGAACAGGCGCCGCGGGCGGTAGAAGAGGCATGCGGCCGCGCCCAGGAGCCACGCGGCGTGCAGAGCGGTGCGCCGCGCATCATCGGCGAGGGCGGCTTGGGCGAGGTCGACATTGGGCGCCAGGGCCGAGTGTTGGATCCACGCTCGCAGTGGCCCCGGCAGGTAGAACAAGACCGCCCCGGCTGCCAGCAGGGCGAGCAGAGCGATCCCGGAACTGATCCAGGCGGCGCGCCGCTGGAGCGGAACACGACGGTGGCCGGCGGTTTCCAGGCCGCCAAGACCGATCGCCGCCAGCAGCGGCACCAAGGTGAGGGCGGGGGCCAAGTACTTCTCGGGATAACGAAAGGCGGCGAGCCCGGGCAGGTGAGCGTGAAGGAGGGGGAAGAGTCGGCCATTGCTGCCCAGTGCGGTCCATGCCAGGAGCAGGGCGGCAGTGCTGAGAGCGGCGACCAGACGGGAACTGCCATTTGGTGTTGGAGTGGAGTGGAGGCGGTGGCGCGACCGCGGCGCGAGCAGGAGAAAGACCCCGATCCAGACCGCGAGCCCCATGGAGATGCCAAAAAACCAGAAGCGTGTGTTGTTGGCGCCGATGATCAGGGGATGGCCCCAGAAGGAGTTGTCGGGGCCCGGCATGCCGAAGAACTCCGGCAGGATCAGGGTGATCCAGCGCCACCAGTGGAATGACCAATCGGCCGCTTCGGCAAGCGCCAGGCCGCTGCCGCGCCGTGATTGCATGAGCAGTTCGAGAGCGGGCCAGGCGAGCACGGCAGCGGCGGTCAGGCCGCTCAGGGCGGCGGCGGCCATGGCGCCAACCACGGAGCGCCACGAAGCGCGTCGAAAACAGGCGACGATCACCAGCAGCGCGAGCAATGCCTGAATGGCGGCTCCTTGGGGGTCGCCGGCGTAGAAGGCGAGCGCACCCGCCCACCCCAGGGCGATGCCCGCGCCGATGCCGGCGCCGCGCCCCACCCGGCGGGCGAGGAGCAGCACCCAAGGCAACCAGGCGAGTGTGTAGAGATACTGGGGATTGGTGGTGTAACTGAGCGCGACACCGGACCAGCCGGCGGCGAGCCCGGTGAGCAGGGCGGTGGCTGGAGCACGACCGCGAAAGAGTGCCTGGGCCCAGAGCCAGACTCCGGTTCCGAGCAAGAGGAGGTGGGCCAGCAGGTCGAGTGAAACCGCGCGCCCCGCTGGAAAGAGTTGCAGCAGGAGTACTTCTGGCGGGTAGAAGACTCCCAGCGATGGGTTGGCCGCGAGCGGCTCGCCCAACTCCAGCCAGGGGTTCCAAAGCGGTGCCTGGCCTTGCTCGATGAGCCCCTGTACTCGGGCCTTCTGCGGCACATAGTGGGTTGCCGTGTCGCCGTAAAAGAACACCGCCTGGCCGCGGACAATGGTGCGGAAAGGCCAAAGCAACAGAACAACCAGCACCAGCAGCGAGCCCCAGCGCTGCAGTGAGGAGCGGGAGCGCAAGGCGGAGGGGGCTGCGGCCGTTGGGTTCACTCCACCGCGCCGGGAAGTTGTTCGGGAACTGCTTCGGCGCCTGTCCCGCTGGGCCCTTGATAGTGTGCAAGGAGCGTATGAAAACGCATTCCGCGGCGAACTTTGCCCGGGTTCTCCGTACATTCGATGCGTGGCGGCGGGGCGGGAATCGCCCGGTTGAGCAGGGCGGTCAGCGATGCCTCGGTGAATTCGCCCCAGAGGTGGAACCGCAACCGTGCGCGGAAGTCGTTGAAGCCGTCATTGTCGAGCAGGAGGCCGGCGACGCGCTGCAGAGCGTTGGAGCCGGTGGTGAGGGTTTCGCAGATCACCAGATCGGAGCGCAGTGCCTGACCGAGTTGGCGCAGGAAGGACTCTTCGTGGGGCACGATGTGGTGCAGCATGTCGGAGACGACGACGGCGGTGGGACCTTCTGGATAGGAGGAGACGTCCAGCACGTCGCCGATGCGGGCGTCGATGCCGCGGGCACGGGCGTCGGCGACAAAGCGCTGATTCAGGTCGAGGCCGGTGTAACGCATGCCGGCTGGAAGCAGTGCGGCCATGTGGCAGGTGCCGCAGCCGACGTCCAGAACCCAGGCGTCGGCGGGCAGGCGGGCGGCGATGCGCTGAAAGCGATCTTCATAGCCATCACCGTGCAGGAAAGAGAGGATGCGATTGTACAGCGAAGAGGAGCCGTACATTGGCGAACGCAGCATCTAACTGCCTCTGGCGCGGCGCATTCAGCAGCGACGCGCGGGGGAGAAGCGGGGACTGGAACCAGCCTGCGGCTCCAGTGCGACCGGAGCACGCTTCAGGAGGGGGTGTTCTTGGGCGGATCTTCGGCGACCGACTCGATCTCATTCTTGATGTCGCGCGTTGCGGACTTGAACTCGCGAATCCCCTTGCCCAAAGATGAGCCGATCTCCGGCAGCCGCTTGGCACCGAAAAGAAGCAGCACAACCATGAATATCAGAATAATTTCGCCAGCGCCAAGATTGCCCATGACAAGCGTTCTCCGTGGGGGTGAATCGACTGCCTTCAACCTTATCGAGAGCAGGGGCGGAAGTCAAACCCGTGGAGGGATTCAGGCGGGGATGTGGCGAACTGGAGCCTGCGCCACCAGCGCCGTTGAGAACCCGGTTCGGCGAGAGATGGATGGGGGCGCGGGATTCGTAGAGAGAGGCGGCGGGGAGATTGGAAGCGCCAGGCTTAATCCCCAGAATCGGAGAAGCGGACGAGCAGCCGCCACGAGGAGTGCTGGCTGGTGAGTAACGCTTTGGGTCGTCAGGAGTTGAGGGGAAATGAAACGGTGAAGGTGGTGCCTTCGTCGACCCGACTTTGGACGCTGATCGTGCCGTCGTGGTCTTCCACGATGCCGCGGACGATCGCCAGACCCATGCCGACCCCTTTGCCGGCTGGTTTGCTGGTTTCGAACATCTTGAAGACGGAGTTGATGCGGCTGGGGGGAATCCCCTCGCCGGTGTCGCTGATCTGGATTTCGTAGCGCCCGGCATGGACCCGGCCGCGAACCTGGAGGTGGCGTGGCTCCCGCTCCAACATGGCGTCGGCGGCGTTGGTGATCAGATTGATGAAAACCTGCTGAAGGCGGGAGGGGTCGCAGTGGATGGAGCCGTCGGGCGCCTCGAGTTCGATGCTGAGTTCGATCTGCTCGCGGCGCAGACGGTCGCCGACCAGGGCCAGCGCCTCTTCGATCGGGGCGCGGGGGTCGGTATCGGTGCGTTCGCCGGAGGATTGCCGGACATAGCCGTTCATGTTCTGCACCAGGCGAGTCATGCGCGTGGTCTGGGCCTGCAGTCCTTCGATGTGGCGGGTTGCGTCTTCCGGAAGATCCAGCATGGAGAGCATGTCCAGCCGGCCCTGGAGCGCGGTGAGAGGTTGCTTGAGTTCGTGCGCGATGCTGGCGGCGAGGATTCCCATGGAGCTGAGCTTTTCAGCCTGGATGAGACCGTCGCGGGCTTCCTGGAGGCGACTGAACGCCTGCTCCAGAACCAGCTTTTGACGTTCCATGGAGCGGTAGTTGGCAAGCAGGCGGCTGTAGAGGCGGGCGCGCTCCATTGCCGTGGCGGCGATTGAGGCGAGTGACTGCAGGAGGCCCAGGTCCTCGTCTTGAAAACTGGTGGCGGGGGAGCAGTGATTGTCGACATAGATCGCGCCGGCCACCTGATCCTTGACCAGCAGGGGGACACACATGACCGATTTCAGCTCGAGCCGGAGCATGCTTTGGGTGCGGCCGTTGGCCGTAGCGGAGTTGGTGTTGGAGTCGTCGGCGGCGAGGTTGGTGGCGACGTAAGGGGTTCCTTGATCGAGCGCTTGCAGGACGACGGAGCGGGAAACATCGTGGTCGGAAGCAGCGCCTCCGCCGCGCCGGCGTGAAACGACGAAGTGCATCTCGCCGTGCTTGTCACGGGTGATCATGAAGCCGCGCTCGGCCTCGCTGACCTCCATGACGCCGTCGATGATGGTGCGCAGAGTCTCGTCGGCTTCGACCGCGGCGTTGATGGCCTGGGTGGCCTCGAGCAGGATCTCCATCTTGCGGAAGGCGCGCTGGGTGGTTTGGTCGGAGTTGCGCAGGCTGGCGCGGTCCTCGGTGAGTTGCGCCAGGGCGCCGCGCGCGCCGTAACTCTGGTAGACAGCTTCGGCTTCGGAGAGATATTCGAGGCCGACGGCGAGATCGCCGCCGCGGGCGGTGGCGACGCCGTAGCGGTGGCGGGCGATGGCGGCGGCGAAACGGCGCTCGAGTGAATCGAGGAGGGTGATGGCGCGGCGGTGGATGGCTTCGGCGCGGCGATAGCGGCGGTGGTTTTCGTGATGGATGCCGGCGATGCGGTAGAGTTGTGCGATCTCGTAGGGGATGTTGTTGCGCCGGGCTTGGCGAAAGGCTTTGCGAGCGTAGTTCCAGGCTCGGTCTTCGTCGCCGAGCTTGACCAGAACCTCGGTGAGGCGCCGCTGGTTTTCGACGGTATCGCCGATCATGTCGTTGCTCTCAGTGAGAGCGAGGGCACGCTCGAAAAGGTCCTTGG
>JALXCG010000462.1 GCA_026991065.1 Gemmatimonadota bacterium
AGATCCTGCGCTCCGGGGAGACCGAGGTGAGCGAGGATCAGGGGGACGATGTCTACCTGCTCCAGTTTCGGGTCGAAAACTGGAGATTCGGGTGTGCGCGGCAGCACGGTCGGACCGGCGATGAGATAGATTCCATCCTGATGATGGATGCCCGCCGTCGGCGACAATTCATGCGGCCCGCCTTGCCCACCATGGTCGGAGACGACGACGATGAGGGTGGAATCGGTGGCGTTGGCTACAACCTCGCCGAGCCAGCGATCAACCGCTTTGTAGGCGCGGTCGATGGCGCCGCCGAACTGGGCGATCTCTTCGGGCGAGGGAGCAAAGTCCTTGTAGTCTTGCGGATTCGCGTACTCTGGATAGCGTTCGGGAATGGTCCGGTAGAGTTCCGGCTCGCGATACTTCCAGAACGGGTGCTGAGCACGGTCGGTGAGGGTGAAGATGTGGATGAAAGCATCCCACGGGGTGCGCCGCATGAGTTGCAAGGAGGCAAGGGTTCGATCGCGGGCGATCTGCTCCTGGTGCTCCTCCAGGGCGGCCAGAACCCGCGACTCGTAAAAGATCTGCCAGCCGGTGCCCTCGGCGACGTAGGGATGTTGCTCACTCTGCAAGGCTCTGGCGAGGCCCGGTGGGAAGGAGGCGCCGGGGCCGTCTTCGCGAAAAATGGCGGTGAAGAAGAGCGATGTTTCTTCGGCATTCACGCGCGCTGCGTAGGGGCGAAGAATGCAGGGGAGCCCATCCACTTCGAGGCTGAGCCAAGGGCCCCACTCCCCCTCGGCGAGGTCGAAGAGGGGACGCCCGGCGGCGCTGCCTTGCAGGCGCATGCGACCGTCGGCCTGGCGCAGCGATATGTCCAGGTTGGCGTAGGCGCGACCGCTGAAGCGGCGGGCCAATTCCAGGGCGATGCTTTCGTTGATTCTTCGCAGCAGGAGGTAGGGTGTGGTCTTCTCGAGGGCGAAGGGACTCGGCAGATCGACCAGAGAGATCGATCGGGGCTGGGCGCCGAGTGGGGCAATCGGCACCGCCATGGGGCCATGGGGATCGATGGAGGCGGCGGTGGTCACCAACCAGCCACGGTTGGAGCGCGATCCCTGCGGCATGGGAAACCCGGCCAGCATGCCGCCATTGAAATGATCCGCGGGGAAGCTGCCGGGCACGTTGACCGCGTATGTGGTTTGGCCGAACTCGCCGAGGATGCTCCAGAGGGGGAGAACACGGCGGTTGGTGGAGATGGCGACGTCCCAATCGGTGATGCCGTGGACTTCGGGCGGCTGGCCGGTCATGATCGTGGTCCAGACAACCGGCGACGCGGAACGCACGGTGGAGGCGAGCACGCCGCGACGGCCGCGGTCGATCAGGGCCGCAAGATTCGGCATCTGTCCAGCTTCCAGGAGCGGGTCGATGACCTCCCAGCGCCCACCGTCGATGCCGAGCATCAGAAGGGAGCGGCGACCGCTGGTGGAGGAATTCTCGGGAACCGGAAGAGGCGTTTCGGTGGCGTGCCACACAGCGGGGTAGACAACCGGCCGCGGTGCCATGAAGGTGAGACCGGCGGCAACAACGAGGGAACCCCCGAGAAGGAGCAGCGGCGTGCGGGCGCTGCGCGCGAGGACGGGC
>JALXCG010000463.1 GCA_026991065.1 Gemmatimonadota bacterium
GCGAGGGCATCAATGACGGCAATCCGAATGACAAGCGCATGGCGCTGATCACCGGGCCGTTCACACTCGCCTCCGGCGAGTCGCAGGATATCGTTGTCGCGATCGTGGGTGCGGAAGTCAAGAACTCTTCGGATCCGCTGGATGCTCTGACCGCCCTGCGCGCCACCGATGCCGAAGCGCAGACCGCATACAACCTCGATTTCATCCAGCAACAACCGCCGCCCCCACCGGTCACTGAAGCCCGGGCCTACGACGGCGAGGTGCTCCTGATCTGGGACGATTCTCCGGAATCCGCTCCCGATATCTTTGGCGATCGCCTGGGTCTGCCGGCTCCTCACGAAGTACTGGATACGGTCTTGGTCAATGTTGTTTACGACAGCCTCGGCAATGTCGTTTCTTACGAAGAAGAGATCGGCTCTTCGATCGTGGGGTATGAGAAGTACGACTTCCAGGGCTACCGTGTCTACCGCAGCGACAGTGGTGATCCAGGGACCTGGAAACTCCTGGCCGAGTTCGACAAGGCCGACGGCATCACGGAAGTGGCGACCAAGGTCTTCAACAACACGCTGCAAGAGTACGAAGTCCATCAGTTGCACATCGGCACCGACTCCGGGCTCTCATACTACTTCAAGGACATGGGGCTGCAGAATGGGCGCCCTTATTACTACTCGGTAACCTCCTACGATTACCAACCAGATCCAATCCGTGAACGAACGCTGGAAAGCCCGCAAAGCAGCAACTCAATTCGTGTTGTTCCGTTGGAAGTTCCCGGTGGCTACGACTGGTCGGGCGCGTCCGTACAGGCGGATTCCCTGATCGAGCACACGGGTTCTTCAGATGGTCGGGTTTCAGTCGCTGTGGTGGACCCCTCAAAGGTAACCGGCCACACTTACCGAGTAACCTTTCACGATGCGGATATCGTCACCCTGAATGGAGATACCGTTTCCACGCTGCTTTGGGATCTGATCGACGAAGATACAGCAGACACCGTTCTGGCAAATCAAACCAATCAGACCGGTGACAATGCCTACAAGGTCGTGGATGGACTCCTGGTCAAAGTGGTCGGCCCGGATCCTGGCTGGAAGATCAACGTCAAAGGCAACCCGATGATCGACGAGGTGATCGCCGTCGATCCTTCCGGTGCGACCTACACGGTCGAAGCGGATGGCAACGGTGGCCCCGGTGCTGATGTCTGGCACTCGCCCAATGATGATGGCGCGCTCCTGCGTTACTACCTGAGCGCGGGTGGTGGGGAAGAAGGCGAGGTAGGTCGATTCACCCGCGATGGCAGTGACCTCGGCAACCTGAATTCCGCAGACATCGAGATGCGCTGGGACTACTCGCCAACCAATTACGGTTGGTGGGTATGGGAGGGAAACACTGTCGGCACCATTCCCTTCGGGCTCTACCGCGTTGACGCAATCGCCGGAACCGAGGAGCAACTGATACCGGTCATGTTCAGCGGTGGCGGTACTATCGGTACCTATGACTTAGCGGACAGCACCGTAGATCTGTACTTAGGTCACGACGCCAGCGATTGGACGTATGCCTACACCGGTGACTATGCGGCATTCGCAGCGGACGCGGCCGACGGTGTGATCGATAACGACCACGGAG
>JALXCG010000464.1 GCA_026991065.1 Gemmatimonadota bacterium
GAGGCGGGGAGGGCGAAACTCCGAAAGGAAATGAAAGAGGGGCGCGGGAATTGCGAAAATGGTCGGGAACCGCGTTCGGGGATAGGGCGTAGTCGCCTGAGATGTTATGACTTGCGCTTCGCGTGCAGGCGCTTGCCGGAGGAGATGCGGCGGCGGCGGCGCGGAGCCGGTTCTTTTTTGCGGCACCATTCACTTCAATGCACTCGGGCAGTTTCCATGGACCCTCGGATTCTTGAACTCAACCATCGGATCGAAGCGGAGAGCCAGTTCACACGCGATATTCTGGAGGAGATCCGGCGCGTGGTGGTGGGGCAGGATCACATGCTGGAACGGCTGCTGGTGGGGCTTCTGGCCGGTGGACACGTGCTCCTGGAGGGGGTTCCCGGGCTGGCCAAGACGCTGACGGTGACCACGCTTGCCAAGACCATCGCGGCGCTCTTTCGGCGCATTCAGTTCACGCCCGATCTGCTGCCGGCGGATCTGATCGGGACCCTGGTCTATGACCCGCGGGCGGGGACTTTTTCGCCGCGCAAGGGGCCGATCTTCGCCCATATCATTCTTGCGGACGAGATCAACCGGGCGCCGGCCAAGGTGCAGTCGGCGCTGCTGGAGGCGATGCAGGAGCGGCAGGTGACGATCGGCGACGCGACCTATCCGCTGGATGAGCCTTTCCTGGTGCTGGCGACGCAGAATCCGATCGAGCAGGAGGGGACCTATCCGTTGCCGGAGGCGCAGGTGGACCGGTTCATGCTCAAGCTGCAGATCTCCTACCCGACCAAGGCGGAGGAGCGGCGGGTGCTGGACCGCATGGGGATCGACGAAGAGATCGAGGTGCGGTCGATCGTGCAGCCGGAGCAGATTCTGGCCGGGCGCAAAGTGGTGAATGAGGTCTATGTGGATGAGAAGGTCAAGGACTACATCGTTGACCTGGTGCAGGCCACGCGGACCCCGGCGGAATACGGGATCGAGATTGAGCGCTGGATCGAGTATGGGGCGTCGCCGCGAGCGACGATCTATCTGCTGCGGTCGGCGCGGGCGCTGGCGTTCCTGCGCGGGCGCGGCTATGTGACGCCGGAGGATGTCAAGGCGATGGCGCCGGATGTGCTGCGCCACCGGGTGATTGTGACCTACGAGGCGGAAGCGGAAGAGGTGGACTCGGCGGCGGTGGTGCGGCGGGTGCTGGACGAGGTGCCGGTGCCGTGAGTTTCTGGAGCGAGATTCGGGCGCGCTGGGGCGGCGGCGGGAGCCGCGGCGGTGACGGCACGTACCCGGGGAGCGGCGGCGGCGGCGGCAGGAGCGGCGACGATGGCAACGGCGGCGCCATCTCCGAGGAGCTGATGGCGGCGGTGCGGCGGCTGGAGATTCGCACCCGCACGCTGGTGAATGATGTTTTCGGCGGCGAATACCACTCGGTTTTCAAGGGACTGGGGATGGAGTTCGCCGAAGTGCGGGAGTATGTGCCGGGTGACGAGGTGCGGGCAATCGACTGGAATGTGACGGCGCGCACCGGCGTTCCCCATGTGAAGCGGTTCGACGAGGAGCGCGAGCTGACCGTGCTTTTCCTCTTCGATGCGTCGATGTCCGGTGCCTATACCAGCGGGGCGCGCTTCAAGCG
>JALXCG010000465.1 GCA_026991065.1 Gemmatimonadota bacterium
CTTGCGGGCTGCGCTGCGCCACCCGCCCCGGGGCGGGTGATCGCGGTGGGGCAGGTGGAGCAGGCAGCGTGGTCGGTGCTGGCTGCCGCCAGGCGGTCACTCGATCTCAGCCGGTCGCCGCTCCGCGATCACCTTCACACGCACCGTCTCGGATGCGTCGCCGCAGGTGAAGCGCAGAAGGTAGTCGCCGCGGTCTGTCTCGTCGGGCACGGCGAAGTGGAGCGTGTCTTCCCAGGATGCGTTGGGGGGCAGGTGGATGCGCGCCAGGCGGGCGATTGCGAGCGGGGCGTCGGGTTCCCCGGCGGGGGCGAACGAGAGCCAGGCGGTGCGCTCCTTGGGCTTCGACTCCAGATTGCCGAGCAGGGCGTGGAACTCCAGGCGCACCCCGGCCTGCACCGCGACCCGGGCGGGCGCAACGTAGAGCAGTTCGGCGCGGCTCTGGTCAAGGGGCAGCGGGCCCAGATCCACCCGGGTGCCGTCGGGATCCTGGCCCGAGAGCGGCGGCGGCGGGTTGGGATCGCCGGCGTCGATGCAGGGGGAATCGGGGCGCAGGCGGAAGTCGCCCCGGAGCGGATCGAACCAGCCGGGGTCGACGTGGATGTCGCGGGTGGTGTCGGGCGGCCAGCCGTCGTAGTTGCCGCCGGGGTTGTTGAAGAGCAGATTGTTGCGATAGGTGAAGGCGCTGGAGTAGAAGTGCAGCGCTGCCGCGCCGCGGTTTTCCACCACGATGTTGTTGGCGACATAGCCCCAGCCGCCGATCACCCAGGCACTGCCGATCGGCGGAGTTGCCTGGGGGTTGGGGTGAGGGAGCACCCGATTGCCGCAGAAGAGATTGTTGACCAGGCTGAGGTCGATGGCGTGGTCGACATAGAGCGCGCCGCCGCGACCGCTGTGGGGACCGGGATCATAGTAGTCGCCCTCATCCCAGGTCGCGGTGTTGCGGTAGAAAATGTTGCGCTCGACCCGATTCCACAGCCCGGGCATATTGGCGTCGATCTCTACGGCTCCGCCGCGTGATCCGCGGTTGTCTTCGAACCAGTTGTTGCGGATGATCGCATGGTTGCTGCACGCGATGGCCGCGCCGCCCGACTTGTACAACGGATCCTCCCGCGTCTGGTTGCCGATGAAGACATTGTTTTCGATCAGCACCGTGTCGGGAAGACTGTAAACGGTGAGCCCGATGCCGCCGGCGAAGCCGGTCTGCTGGTAGTTGCCGGGGGAGAGGTTGTGGCTGAAAATATTGTTGCGTACCTCCCAAGTCGGGGTCGGGGAACCATCACCGGGCGAGATCCAGATCGAGTTGCTGGCCCGGTTGTCTTCGATGCGGCAGCCCTCCATCACGCCGTGGCCGACCCACCTGAGGCTCGCGCAGATCTCCGTGACCAGCCATTCTCCCCGGAGGAGAGTCGGATTCCAGCCGCGGAAAAGCAGATCGCGCACCGTGATATCACCTCCGAAAAGGCGGATTCCTTTGTAACCCCCGGGAGAGATCTGAAACCCCTGGATCAGGTTTTCGCTGGTTGTGTAGTCCATTTGGATGTCGGGATGGTCGGGGTCGGCGCCGATGATGCGGGTTGCGCCGCTGCCGCCGAGACCGATCAGGGAGAGCCCCT
>JALXCG010000466.1 GCA_026991065.1 Gemmatimonadota bacterium
ACGGCAAGCTCACCGGTTACGCCAGCGGTCTGTGGCGCAAGGAGTGGCTGCTGGCGCGCGAGGGGATCGCGCTCGCCGGGGGTTCACGCCGGGAGCCGGCCGCGGTCCATTCCGCGCTATGATTCAGCGTGTCGGTTGGTGCCGGTTGTCGTGCCGGTTCGCGCGTCTCTTCCTGCCCCGGCCGACCTCCACCGCAACCTCCCGCCACTTCGGAGCGCCTCATGTCCGACCTCAACTCCCGCTTCCAGGCCGCCGTGCAACTGGTGCGGACCGCCGAAGGGGATTTCCGCCCCTCCAATGAAATGAAGCTGCGCTTCTACGCGCTCTACAAGCAGGCGACCGAGGGCGATGTCCACGGCAAGAAGCCGGGCGCCTTCGACTTTGTCGGCAAGGCCAAATGGGAAGCCTGGAGCGCTCTCCGGGGCACCTCCGCCGAAGAGGCGATGCGCCAGTATGTGGCGGAAGTGGAGAAGCTGCGCGCCGAATTGGGGTAGCAAAGGGCGGCATCCGCCGTGGCACCGCTTCCGTTCGTCTCCACGCACACCGCGCCACGGTCGCTTTCTTGTCCGTTCTTGCTCTTTTTTTGACCGCACCTCCGCCGCGCTGCGTCCCGCTCCCGCTCTCTCCATCGGTGCAACCCGCCTTCCGATCACACAAGATCTCGCCGAAAGGGCCGGCCGCGGAGCGGAATTGGATTCGGCTCCAGATTGGCCGGATCTTACCAAGCAGCGCAGGCGACTCACCCCGTGGACGCCCGATCTCCATCCAGCTATGGTTCAAAGGTCAGGGGTCCACCGGCGAAGTGCCGGACCACCAAGTATGACGTTATTTCGGCACCGCCTTTCTTATGTAGCCATGGAGAGAAGTATGAATCACCCGTCGCGTTCCGGTCCTCCCGCCCCCACGACACCCGGTCCCCTTGCTTTGCTGATCGCCATGCTGGGGAGTTCCATGCTCCTCCCGGCGCCGGCGTCCGGCGTTGAAATTCCGTGGTCCGGACCGCAGGTCGCGCCGCAATCGCCCGCCGCCCGGCAAGCGGTCCCGGTTCGCCACGATTTGGCGGTTGGAGAGTATGAGTGGCTCACCCCGGAGATGGTCTACATCTCTCCCGGCACATTCATGATGGGCTCTCCCCCCGAAGAACCATGGCATGACACCGATGAACTCCTGCACGAGGTAACGCTGACCCGGGGGTTCTACCTCGGCAAATATGAAGTGACGCAGGCGGAGTGGGTCTCGGTGATGGGCTACAACCCGAGCAATTTTCCCGGCTGCGACGACTGTCCGGTAGAGGAGGTGAGTTGGATCGATGCCACGGAGTATTGCAATGAGTTGTCGCGACTGGAGGGGCTCGATCTGGCCTATGAGATTGACGGCGATAGTGTGACCTGGATTCCCGGCAGCATGGGGTATCGCTTGCCGACAGAGGCGGAGTGGGAATACGCCTACCGGGCCGGAACCTCGACGGCCTTCTACAATGGTGAGATCACCGAGGGCGGCTGTGAGGTGGATCCGAATCTGATCCAGATCGGCTGGTATTGCGGAAACAGCCCCGATGAGACCCAACCGGTGGGGCAGAAGATGCCCAACGATTGGGGCCTGTACGACATCGCCGGCAACGTCGGCGAATGGGTCTGGGACTGGTATGACTCCTTCTATCCCGGCGGACCGGTCATCGACCCGATCGGGCCCGACTCGTCGGTATTCGAGAGCCGGGTGGTGCGCGGCGGTTGCTGGACCTTCTGGTCCCTCAACTGCCGTGGCGCGGATCGCCGCTACCTCAAGCCCTGGAACGGCACACATCACTGGGGAGTGCGCGTCGCCCGGACGGCGCAGTAGCAGAACGCGGGTGCCGCCGGCGGCGACGCCCGCTACTGCACCACCTCCGCCCGCATGTCGGAGGTCATCGCGTTCGCCGCGGCCTGGATCCAGAGTTGCATTCCGGCCGCCGCCGGAGGCACAAACTGCGCAAAACGCGCCTCTCCGGAATCATCGGCCACTGCGCTGCCGGCCAGGATCGGCGCATCCAGCGCCAGAGTAACGTCCAGCGCCGGAACATAGGTGGAACCGGCGCCGCTGCGGCTGTAGATGAAATAGACCGTTGCGCCCGGCTCGGCGCGGGTCACGCTGAAGGTGGCCTCGGCGCCGGCGACCAGGTTCCGGACCCCCAGCACCATGCCGGGCGCCAACTCCAGCAGCGCATTGGTGGCCGCCGCCATATCGGGCAGCGGGCCGATGTGGCCCCCGCTCCCCTGCGGAGTCCCGGTGTCGATCAATAGCGAGCGCAGTTCGTTCGGCTCCAGCCGCCGGCCCAGATAGTGCTCCGCCATCCCCTGCAGCGACACCGCGCAAGCCGCAACCAGCGGGGTCGCGCTGCTGGTGCCGCTGAAGCCGGCAGTGTAGCTCTGGTTGGAGTCGCCGCCATGCAGGGCGTAGTCGCCGTAGCCCAGGGTGAATACACTTCCACCCCAGCCCTGCAGATTGATGCGCGAGCCGTAGGTGCTGAAATAGAGCTTGTTGTGGGCAGTGTCGGCGGAACCGGCGCCGACCAGAATCGCGCCGCTGTCGCCGCGCTCCATGTAGCTCGTGAAGGCACCCGAGTCCAGATCCTGGTTCCCGTTGCCGCCCGCGCCGACCACGACAATGCCGCTGTCGGTAGCGTTGCGGCAGAGGGTCCAGACCGCCGGATCGTACTCCGCCGGGCAGTAGCCGCCACCGCCGCCGATCGCCTGCATCTCCAGTTGCACCACATCGCCGGCCTCGACACTGGCGATGGCATTGGCGATCGCGGTCACCCGCCGATACCCCTCCTCCACACTCCACTCAGTGAAAAAGAGAATCTGTGCGTCGGGGACCAATCCGGTGCAGCCGTAGGCATTGTCCAGCGAAGCCAGTTCGCCGAGCGTGGCGCCACCGTGGTGCTGCCAGCCATAGCTGAAAATCGCCGGGTCGGGGGTCTGGCCCGGTTCGTTGCTGATGTCGCAGAGATCCTCGTGGCCGTCCACATACCAGTATTCGCAGTCGGCCAACTGAATGCCGCCGCCGCGAGCAGCCGGGTGCTGGGTCCAGGCGGCTTCCAGGTTCAGCCCGGGATCGGCTCCCCAATAGCCCTGCAACGCGGGGAAATAGGGCGGTGTCGCCGGAGCGATGTCTTCACAGGGGGGAGCGGGAGCAAATTGCTGAAAATGGACCCACTCGGTCAGGTCGCTGGCGTTGAGTTCGGCCGCCAATTGCTGCATCTCACTTGCCGGCGCGGTGACCAGCAGCATGCCGCCAAGATCGGGTTGGGCGTTGCCGCTGTGGTTGCGGGCCCGCTGCCGCAGGAACTCCAACCGCTCCGGGGGCAGTTGGAGCAGTTGGGAGAAGTGCGCCTGGTGCCGCCTGGCAAGCCGCTCGATATCACTGAGGTCGGCGCCGGCCAGACTGCGCGTCCGGCCGCCGGTGAGGTCGGCCCGCACCCGAAGATCGTCGCGGAACTTGACCGCAAGACGGTGGGCGTAGCGTGGCACGGTCAGATTCAGCGGTTTCGGCAGCGGGCTCCGGGGAGCCACGGCCACGGGGGTGCCGGGAGTCACGGGCAGCGCGGGTGCCGCGGTTGGCGCGGCGACCGAGAGCGTGGTCCCAAGCAGCGTGGCCACCACGGCGGCACCGCCGCGGACC
Organism: Gemmatimonadota bacterium; assembly: GCA_026991065.1. GTDB lineage: Bacteria > JALXCG01. The sequence continues at coordinate 3,661 of JALXCG010000466.1, forward strand.
AGAGAATACGCAGTATCCAGAGATTCGCGGAGGCCATTGGGGAATTCGCGAGGGCGGGCGAGGGGTGGAATCAACATCGATCGCTCCAGATTCAGGCAGTGGGTCGGCCGGCCTCGCGGCCGGTCTCCCCAAGCGTAACCGGATCAAGGCGCCCGCGCGAGGAGTGCGGACAAGGACCAGAGGTGGAGCGAAACAGCGATGCTACTGCCGATAGCAAAGATCGTCGGCAAGTTTCTTGCTAGGGAGAGAAAGCCTATTTCGACTGGGCGCGCCCGCGTGTCGTCAGCTCATTTCGCCGGCGCGAGCCACGGCCGGAGCAGCCGCTCCCACGCCGCCCGCTGCTCCACTCTTGCGCTGCGGCGCCGGCCCAGGTCACCAATGTAAGCCGCCTCGCGGTATTGCGGATCGGGCAGCACTTCGGAGTCATCAACAAAGACCTCGAGAACATCGTCGGTGGCATTCCTCCCGCGCATGCCTCCGCCGGGCGGCGGGACCACGGTGCTGCTCGCGGCGCCTCCCACAATCACGCAGGTCGCCATGAGCAAGCTCCACAGCAGATGGTTACGGGGGTTCATGAGATCTCCTCCAGGGCCGGGGGGGCGGCAAGTGGCGCGGCTGCGATAACGACTCCCAGCCACTCTTCGGCGTTCGGATCGGTGACGGCGGAAAAATACTCTTCGACAGCGCGGAGCAGTTGCTCGCGGATGTAGCGCAACCCCGCTTCGAGGTCGGCAAAGCGAACGTAGAAAAGACGATTGACTCGGCGCTCCCGGCGGAAGGGCGAGGTCGCCTCGCAGGCGGCGTTGAGCAGCGTCATCCGTTCCTGCGCGCTGAGCATGCTGTTCAACTCCGGAGGAACAGTGGGGGCGGCGGCCACCAAAATGCCGATGGTGCTGGCGACACCGCTCTCGTCGGCCTCGGGACTCCTCCAACTGCGGAGATCCCGGGTGATCTGGTCCGCGAGGTCGCGGCGAACCCCCTGCACCACCGCTTCGACGGCGGCCACCGGGTAGTGGCGCGTGGTGCAGCAGCGCTGCGAGCGCGGCAGCGGGCTGCCGGCCGATTCGGCCAGCTTCAGCAGAGCGGCGCGCTGGCGGTAACCTTCCAGCGCGTCCGTTGGGCGCAGGCGGGTGTAACCGGCGCGGGTGGTACCCGGCGCGGTCCGGAACCGCCCTTGGGAATCGCGCAGCAGCGCGCCGGCCTCTTCCAACTCGCGCGTCGCGCGGCGCACCTCGCGCGCCTCAAAGCCGTAACGCCAACCCGCCTGGCGAGAACGCGCCTGAATCTCGGCCGGGCTGCGTGGCTGATCGCGGCAGAAATCGCAGAGTTGGCCGAAAAACTCGATCTTGGAGAAGAGCAGCTCTTCCGGTTGCGACTCCGCCTGCCGCGCCTCCCGCAGCCAATTGGAGATGGTCTTGCGGGAGACAGCGCAGAGCCGCGACGCTTCAGCGATTGAAAGTTCCTTGCGGGCATCGATCTGCTTTCCCAGACGGCGTCGAAACTCCGCCAAAACCGATTCCACCGGGACGCCGAACTGCACACACATGTCGGCGACCGCTGAAAGATGGTGGGAGAGCGCTCCGGACGATGGTTGCAAAACTCTCATGGGCGACTCCTTTTGCGTGACCAAAGCTTAACCAGGACGGTAGTTGATCGTCGAGGGGGGCCCACAAGAGTTGTGCAACCGATTTCGGAAGTTACCTCCCCGGCGCGGCCCACTCCGCGCTGGGGAAGTTGGGGATGCCCCACTCGACCAGCGGATCGCCGATGGCGTCGATCCCCTTGACCGGACCATCGGTCACATCCACTCGCCCACTCATCACACCGGCGTAGAGAGCCAGCGGATCTTCATAGGTGAACGAGGTGGCCCCCCAGGCAACGCCGGCAAACGGCTGCGGAGCATAGTTGGTCGAGTCGAAGCCGAAGCTGTCATAGAAGCGATAGAGGTAGGGGCCGACATTGCTCACCGCGTCATTGACAAAATTGGTGTAGCCGGGCCAGTACCAGCCCGAATCTACCTTGACCAGGGGGGAGAGCTTGCGCGTGAAGGTTCCAAAACCATCGCTGAAAAGAAAACCGGGGCCCGGCTCCACTGCGTTCTCACTCTGCATCAACTCTCCGTAGACCTTGTAGAACTGGTAAT
>JALXCG010000467.1 GCA_026991065.1 Gemmatimonadota bacterium
AATTGCCGCCTGGCAGGGCTCGACGCCGCTCATCCGCGCGTCATTGGTGCTGGCCAATAGCGCCTGGGGCGGGGCGGGTGCGCAGGTGCACGACGGTTCCTCGGTGCGTTTCGAGAACTGCACTTTCACCGGCAATGTTGCCTACGGCGAAGCTGGTGCGGTGCGCTGTGACGGTGCCGACGCGACCCTGGTCAACTGCATTCTCTGGAACAACTCGCCCGCGGAAATCGTCCTCGCTGGGGGCGGCACCCTGACCGCCACCTATAGCGACATTCACGGCGGCTGGCCCGGAACCGGCAACATCGATCTCGATCCGCTTTTCGGCACCTACGCCGGCCACGACTACCTGCTAGGTCCCGCATCTCCGGCGATCGACGCCGGCGACCCGGCGACCCAGGATGCGATCTCCGACTGGCATCCGCGCTGGCCGGATTGGCACCAAGACGCGCCGGCCGCGGATCTGGGCGCCTACGGCGGCGAGTTCAACGGACTCTGGATTCACTAGCTCCCGGGCCACGATCCCCAGGCGCCGAGTCCCCCCGGGCGGCGCGAGCCTCAGGCCCCGCACGGCGAGCCCCGGCCCGCCGCGCTGGCCCGCCGTGCCGGCCCGCCGCGCCGCCCCCGCGTCATCCATCATGGGCTGGGCGGGAAAACCCCGCTCAGCCCTCCGCTCCCGGCGGCACCAGGTCCAGCCAGTCGAACCATATCGGATGGGTGCTCTTGTACCAGGTGAGCACCTCCAGCAGCAGCTTCTGATCCTGCTCCGAGATCACCTCTTTCGGGATGCGGTCGAAATGCACCCGGATCTCGTTGTCCCCGTGGAACTCCAGCGCTTCCACGCAGAGAGTCTGCAACTCATTGCGAATCCGCCCCGAATCGGAGGTCCGCACCGGCCGCGTCAAATAATCCTCGCCGTGGAAGAAGCGCACCAGCAGCGGGCTGAACACCAGCCGGCTCTCCTCCCAGTCCTTTTCCATCAACTTCAGCGTGAAGGTGATGCGCTTGTCGCCGTTGGCCGAGGTCAGGCGCGCCGATGCCCGGTAGACCCGGCCCCTGTCCTCCTCGTCGATCCCTTCCACAACCTCTTCGATCCCCTCGATACCGGAGTAGGGATCGGGACAGATGTAGCCGATCGCCGTCAAGACCGACCAGCGCTTCTCCGGGAAAAAGTCATCCGCTTCCAGAACCGCCTTGTCCAGCGGCAGATCCGCATCGCGCGCTTCCAGAATCCACTCGCGGTAGCGCGCCACCTCTTCCGCGCTCAGCTTTTCGCCGACGATCTCCGCCAACTCGTCCGCCAGCTTCTCCCCGTCCGGGTCGAGATGCATCACCAGCAGTTCCTTCTCCACCGGCAATTGGAACTTGGAAGTGAGAATCGCCAGCGACGCCTCCTGCCCGCGGATCGGCGCCAGCGACGCCGCCTGCACCGCCTCCGCCGAGGCCGCGTAGCCGTCGCTGATAAAAACGTGGGTCGCCCCGGCGTCATCCTGCCAGCTCCGCACCAGGTAGGTGGGGGCATAGGTGCCCGACTCGGTGAACGCCTTCATCCCGAACGGAGTCTCCCAATTCTCATCGACCAGGTGAACCCCCAGCTCCTCCCATTGCGC
>JALXCG010000468.1 GCA_026991065.1 Gemmatimonadota bacterium
CGTCCGGGTCGACCTCCGCGGTGGGATCCTCTGTGGCTTCGGTCAGCTCCAATGCGGTCCGCAGCAACTCCGCGCCCTGGTCGAATGCCATCGCCTCCAGGGCTTGCTGCGCGGCCACTTCGGCGCAGTCTGAAGCGGCCGCGAATCGCCGCGCCGCGATAAGATGCGGCAGAGTGCTTTGCGGCGCTCGTGTCGCGCTGTCGGTACTGATCAGGGCGCTGGCGATTCTGTCGTACAGGTGCCTGCGGGCTGCGTCGTCGAGCCGATTCAGCAACGCCGTGCGCACCCGATCGTGGTAGGTCTCCACGGCGTCATCGGCGGCATTGCCGGAACTCCTGCCCAGGTGCGCCGCGCGCAAGTGGGCGAGGGCACGGTCGAAGCCCTTCGGATCCAGGCCGCAGGCGATCCGCGCTGTCTCCTGCGCCAGCGGTGTCCCTGCGGCAGCCAGCACTTCAAGCAACTTACGGGATTCCGGGTCCAACTGTTCGACCCGCGACCACAATACATCGTCAAACCGCAGTGGCTGATCGAGTGAGCCGTAGTGCGTGACGTGGCGCACCATCTCCAGCAGGAAAAGCGGATGGCCACGGGTTTCGGCGATGATGCCGCGACTCTCCTCCGATGTGAGTGCCGGCCCCAGCAAGTTGATCAGCCGGTGGGCATCTTGCCGGCCAAGTTCGCCCAGGGGCAGGCGCACGAAATCGGCATTGCGGCCCGCGATGTCCCGCAGAGCGGGTTCATTCAGAGCTTCGCTGCGGACGACCAAGAGGAGCAGCAGCGCCGGAGCACCGCGCGGATGGAGGATTTCGCGCAGAAGAGCGCGGCTGTCGTTGTCCGCCCAGTGAAAATCGTCGATGGCGATGACCAGGGAGTGCCGGAGGCTCAACCGCGAGAGCAACTCGCGAAGAACCTGGAACACTCGCTGACGCATCTCGCGCGGGTCGCTTCGGTTGTCCCGGTCGGTCGCAGCTTCGGCAACGCCACTGACTTGGCGAAGGACAGGAAAGACCTGCGCGAGCAGTCCGATGCCCGGCGGCAGAAGGGTACCGATGGTCTCGGTGGGCAGCGAGGCCAAATGGCGGGCAAGCGCGTCGATCACACCATCCCATGCCTTGTAAGGAACACTCTCCCGCTCATAGCAGCGGCCGGCGAACAGAACCACGGCCGGCTGACTCTGTTGCAATCGGTGGCCGAACTGGCGGATCAGTTCGCTCTTGCCGATGCCGGAAGGGCCATCCACGACGATGACGCTGGGGTGCACTCCGGAACAATTCGCATGTGCTTGCTCCAGGAACTCCAGTTCGAAACCGCGTCCGACGAAGGGATGTCCCGGCAACGGTCCCCCATGGGCGTCTTCAGTGTCGCCGGCTGCTGCGTCAGACTCCTGGCCGACCACTTGCAGGATCTGATCGGCTCCCGCGCGAACCTCCGGATCGGGGGCCAGCAACGCCATGGCCAAAGCGCTCAGATCCGCGTCACATGCGGGTGCCGCTGATGCGGGAGAATGCGGCACCCGTGCGCTATGCGCGCTCTGCATCTGCGTTTCCCGGTCAGGCCACGGAAGATGCCCGGTGAGCGCCTCATAGAGAATGACTCCCACGCTGTACCAATCCGTCGCCGGGCCAGGCTCGCCGCCGGTGAGCCGCTCGGGAGCCACGTAAGCGAGGGCACCGGCCTCCTCCCCGCGCTCCTCTGTGTGACCAGGAGAAGACCCTGCGATCAAGCCCGGGTCGACAATGACCAGGCGGCCAGTCGTGGTGACCAGGACGTTGGAGGGCTTGAGGTTGCGATGTAGCAATCCGGCCTGATGGATGGCCTGCACACCGCGGGCGAGTTGGCGCAGCAGCGCGCGCAATTGTCCCGCATCACTTCGCGGCATGCCCGGAACGGCGCAGCCAGGGTGAAGTTCTGGTGCGGGAGTCACGTCCGCAGCGGTGGCCGCGCTCAGCGGTGGAGGAGAAGAGGAGCGAAGGTGGGCGAGAATCTCCTCGCCGTCGACCAACTCCATCGTGAAAAACCAAGTTCCGCCGGCTTCAAGCACCTCTTCGAGACGCACCAGGTTGCGGTGCTGAATCTCCCGCAGGGCCCGGAACCGTGCCTTGAAACGCAAGCTGGCTTCGGTATCCAGAGCGCGCAGGGTCTTGAGCGCCAATTGGCGCCCTCGGGTCCGATCGAAGACCGCGTACACCGCACCCGTGCCACCGGCACCGAGCCTCTCCACCACTTGGAACCGGTCAGTTCCGGGAAACTCGTCCGAGCGCTCACGGTGATGCAAGCCAGCTCCGATTCTTCGCAAGCGTGGTTCGAATACCGCCCCGGCGAAGAAGCTACCGCGCTTCCTCGTCCCCCGAGTTGGCCTCGCGGACGGCTTTCAGTTTGTCCTGAATTCCTTGCTCTTTGTCGATGCGAGAGCCGAGACGAATGGTTGTGGAGATGCGGGCGACACCACGCTCATGCAGCGTGAGGTGGACTTTCTTGAGGGCGGCGAAGATGGTGTCATAGTCGCCTTCGATGTTGGTTCCGTAGCCATGGAGAAGAACCGGGAGCCCGGTCTCTTCCAGAATTCTGTGCGCCAGGGCGACCTCTTGGCGCACCGAAACCCGGCCGGTCATGGGAACCACGCAGATGTCTACAATGACTTTCATGCAACCAGCATAGCGAAGCTGCGCCGGCGATGGAAGGGGGACTCAGCAGGGTCCCCGGCAGATCCTGCAATGGCTGGGGTTAGCCGACGGGTTGTGGCTCGTTTTGGGGTTGGCGCCACTTGCGCACGACCCGTGCCAGTGCTTCGGCATTGACCGGTTTGGTCAGGTAGTCATTCATACCGGCGGCGAGTGCTGCTTGATGATCGGCTGCTGTGGCTGCCGCGGTGAGAGCGACGATGGGGGTGTTGGCGACGGTGCCCGGTGACCGGCGCACAGCCGAAGTAGTGGTCGCGCCGTCCATGCCCGGCATGTGGCAATCCATCAGGATGAGGGCGAAGGTCTCAACCTCCAGCATTTGCAACGCCTCTTCGCCGGATGCGACGGCCGTGGGGTGGCACCCCATGCGCTCCAGGAGACGCTGGAGAACCAGCCGATCGAGAGAATGATCATCGACAATCAGGATCCGGGTTTCGGCGATCTGGTTCTGGCCGTTGTCGGCGAACACGTTCTCAAGGGGCGGCGCGGGAGTCGGTTGCTTGGGGGGCGCCACTTGCAGAGGAACCTCGAACCAGAAGCAGGCTCCGTCTCCGGGCTTGCTCAGAACGCCAATCCTGCCATCCATTCGCTCGATCCACTCCTTGCAGATGGCCAGGCCGAGTCCGGCACCGCCGTGAGTGCGCCGGTAGCTGGAGTCGCCTTGCGTAAAAAGACCAAAGATCTTCTCCTGCAGCTCTGGTGCGACCCCGATCCCGTGATCCAGGACTTCGAAGCGCGCGATCAGATGATCCGGGTCAAGTGGATGGCAACGAAGACGAATCTTGATGGGGCCGGTTTCACTGAATTCGATCGCATTGGAAACCAGCCTTCCCACTACTTGGCGCAGCCGGGTTGCATCACAAAGGAGCAGCGGCATTGGCTCGTCGCCGGTGTCGAGATCGATCCTCAACCCTTTGCTCCGCGCGGCGTTTGTCATCATCGTGGCAACGCGGAGCAGCGTCGCGCGAAGATCCGTGGCGCGTAGATTGAGTGTGACCGCACCGGTTTCCAGTTCTGTGACCTCCAGCACTTCATCGATGAGTCGGAGCAGTGCCGTCGCTGACTGGGAGATAATCTCGACATAGGAACTCTGTTCGGCGTCGAGTTTCGTGTCCTCCAGCACCGGGAGCATGCCCACGATGCCGTTCAGAGGTGTGCGAAGCTCGTGGCTCATGTTGGTGAGGAAGAGCGCCTTGGCTTGGTCGGCCGCACTCGCCTGCCGTCGCGCTTCTTCGAGTTCACTCTCACGGGCCGCGATCCGCGCTTCGATGCGCGCCGCCATCCGGTAGCCAAGCAGTAGGTTGGTTACTGCGACAAGAGCAACAATCGGGGCGACGTAGCCCGCTGCTTCCTGGTGCCACAGCATCGCACCAAGCATGACGAGTGGGAGCAATGTGGCAGCGGTCAGGAACAGACGAATGCTCTGCCGCGCAGAGTTCACGCGGAGAGATTTCATGGGCACTGCTCCCGAAGAAAGGAATCCCCGACAACCCCTGTCATGGGCGGCGGACCTGAGTGGCACCCCAGTGGGTCGACAAGGCCGTGCCGGCACGGACGATCATCCGGTTTTTGCATTGTTTCCGTTGCTCCACTTTTCTACCGATGTTGTGATCGGCCCCTGATGAGCGAGATCGACTGCACCGCTCCCCCGCTTGAGAGAAAAGGGCATTCTCTGCTCTGCTCGGCGTGGATTTGCACAGGAAATGAGCGTGCCTGGCATGGGGATTCGTATGCGCAGGAAAACTTTGATGAAATATCGTCACCCCTCTTCCGTGCTTGGGGTGGAATGCTATCCTTGATCCACAACTCAATCGAGTGGAATCGCACGACAGGCTCCCGGTGTTCGGCGGGGCCTGGATTGCGCAGTACGCAGTGCGCAGTGGCTGCGGAGGCGGCAAGGGGGCTGACGAGAGAGCATGGCTGCAATCGGGGAACAAGAACTGTCAATGGGCGATGGGGGGGCGCGTGCGAGCCGGTCAAGGCTGGGGCCGGCTGTGGCGCTGGCATTGCTGCTGGTTGCCGTGACACTGCCGGGGTGGCTCTTGCGTGGGGAGTTGAGCGCGCCTCCCGATCTCAATGACACGCTGGTGCACCAGGCTTTGACAGCAGCGGTTCTGGATGAATGGGAGGCGGGCAGAAGCGGACTGGACCCTTGGATCGGGGATTGGGCGTTCGGCTATCCTGTGCTGCATCACTATCAACCGGGCGCCTACTGGCTGACTGCCGCGTTTGTGCGCCTGCTGCCGGGAGAGGTCAGCGTTGCGCAGGCGGTGGACTGGCTGACCTGGGGGCTGCAGACCTTCTTTCCGCTGCTGATTTGCGCCACGGTCGGTTGGCTGGGACTTGGCTGGGTGGAGGCGGTTGCCGCCGCCCTGCTGGCGACGCTGGTTTCGTCTCCCGGTCTCTATGGATGGGAATTCGGATCATTTGGTTGGGGTGGTTCGGGGCTCTATGCGCAGTTGGTCGCGACCTGGTTCTTCGTGCCGGCGCTGGCGGCGGGATACCGGGCACTGCGGGGCGCGGGACGGGTGTGGCCGGCGGCTCTGCTTCTGGCGCTGACCGCGCTGTGCCACCTGATCTATGGCTACATGGCGGCGATTGCGCTGCTCGGTTTGCTCCTGCCGCGAACCGCCCAGTTGCGGCGCCTGGCCGGGCTCTACATCGGAACCGCTCTCTTGACCGCGTTTTTTGTCATCCCCTTCCTGCTGGATCGAGAGTTTGTTCTCCACAGTCGCTGGGAGCCGGCATGGAAATGGGCATCTTTCGGTTGGGCGCGGGCCTGGAATCTCCTGGCCAGCGGTGACCTTTTTGACGCCGGCAAGTTCTCTCTGGCCGGACGGGAATTGGTGCGACCGCCGATCATCCTGTTGCTCGCCGCGGTTGGAACCTGGGTGGGTCGCCGCCAGGCGGCGTTTCGCTTCCTGGGGGCGACGGCCGCGTTTTGGTTCGCGGTCTTTCTCGGCCGTGACACCTGGGGGCGCCTGCTGCTCTTGTTGCCATTCTCGAGCGAACTGCATCTGCACCGCATGGTGGGACCGGCGCAAGTGCTGGTCGCTGTGGCGGCCGGCACCGGACTAGTGGGGCTGCTTCGCTGGTCGCGACAAGCCGGGGA
>JALXCG010000469.1 GCA_026991065.1 Gemmatimonadota bacterium
GGTCGGGGGCGTGGTTGTAACCGGCCAGTGGTTCGTCGATCAGTGCTTGCGCCAGTTTCCGCGCCTCCTCGGTGTGCTTGATTCCGGAGTTCAGAATCAATGACTTGTGGGGGGGATCGTGCAGCGCCTGAACCAGGCGCTGCTGCAGGAGAGTCAGTCGATTCACAGTGTCCTCCCGGTGGCGGCGGGCAAATGTTGCAGGAAAGTGTCGAGGATGAGGGGTGTGTGGTGTTCAAAGGCGGGCATGTAGCCGGGGCGATTCCTGGCCTGGGTGGCCACGTCTCGTCCGGGCAGTTCGCCGCCCAAACGGAGCAACGTCATGAAGATGGGTTCTGGGCCGCCGATGGGACGCAACAGGAGCGGGCTGGGCATCCTTTCCGCGCGGGTGAAGCGGATTCCGTGCGGCAGCAGGGTCTGGGGCCGGCCGCCCTTTCTGTAATAGGTCAGCGGCAGGCCGAATGCAGCGCGATGCGGGGCGTGCGGCAGTGATTCGCCGTGCGTGAGGGCATCCAACGTGGAGAAACCGAAACCGTCTCTGCCCCGCTCGCGACGAAACTCCATCATCGCTTCTCCCATCGCATCGAGGGCGCTTTGCCAGTCCTGCCAGCCCCGTTTCTGCGGACCGCCCCAGACGACGAAGCGGGTGTCGTTGCGCCTGAGGAGATAGGAAGGGGCGCTTGCCCCGGGCCTTTTCGGCATCTCGGGCACAGTTTGCTGCCGCAGTTCCTCGACCCAACGCATGATCCGCTCCAGACCCTCTCCCAGTGTAGTTACAGATTGCTCCAGATCAGCTCCCTCTGGTAGCAGCGGCAGTTCCGGGAGCGAGCGGGACTTCTGCTCCGGCGGCCAATGCCCGCCATCTGGCCAATGAGTGACGGCGAACGCTCCGAATCCGCGTTGCGAGCGGCTGCCGAGCCCACCGAAATGGCTCCACAGCCACCACGTGGCCAGCAGCAGGCGTTCCTGGTCCGGATCGATTCCGCGGGGGAACATGGCCCGGATTGTGATCTCCCCCGCCCGGTCCGGATCTACGGCTACCCGCTTGTTGTTTCCCAGCGAGAGTGAGTAACCCAGGTAGTTGAGTCCGGTACGTGACTTGAGCGCCGCGGCCTTGATGGTGTTCACGCCTCCCGTGCAGCGCGCCGGCGCCTGGGCGAAAGAGAGCAGCAATCGGCCCTGGCCCTGCTTGTTGCCGGCGCCGCCGAAGAGTTCGCTCTCCAGCAGCTTCTGGGGCCACCCTGGCACCATTCCGGCGGCGGCGTCGGCCCCCACCAGGATGCGATACCAGTTTCGCAGGGCACCACGCAGCGACGCCAGTCGCAGTTGCGCTTCGTGGTTGGGCCGGGCACCACCGACAAAGGCCGGGGAGAGCAGCCGCAGGCCGAAACTCCACTGCTGCGGCAATTGGTTCTTGTTGTTCATGCGCGCGCTCCTTCGTATGCTCCTTCACGGAAGTAGAGCTTCAGGGAATTGTGAATCGGTGATTCTTTCGGGGGTGTTGTCCCATCGTTGGTGGAGTTCGCCAACGGCTCTGGCGGGATGTTGTAGATGGTTGTACTGGGGCCGTGCGCCGTGGACCAGGACTCGAATTGAACCACTCGCAG
>JALXCG010000470.1 GCA_026991065.1 Gemmatimonadota bacterium
GCAACTCGTCGGCCGCGCGCAGTTGCGTGCGAATGACGATGCGCCCGCCCTGGTGCAGCTCCCGCAACGCATTGCCGGTGATGCTCAGCACCACCTGCGCCAACTGGTCGCGATCGACCCGCACCCTGGTCGCCGCCTCTTCCGGCCCCAACTCCTCCAGCACGACCACAACACCGCTGGCGGCATGGGCCTGGGCCCGCACCAGTTCTGCCATGCGGGCATAGACCCCGTCCCAGCGCTGCAACTGCAAGTTCGGCCGCCGCGGCCGCGCGAATGAGAGAAACCGCTCGGCGATCGCCTCCAGGCGGTCGATCTCCTGCCGCAGCAGTTCCCACATGCGCGCTTCGGGACGATCCCGGGGCACAATGTCATCGACGATCTCGGCCGTTCCCTTGATCGTGTGCAGCGGATTCTTGATCTCGTGCGCGATCCCCGCAACCAGCTCGCCCAGGGCCGCCAGCCGCCCGGCGCGCACCAGTTGCTGGGCCATCCGCTGCTCTTCCGCATAGGCCGCCTCAACTTCGCGGCGGCGCTCCGCCTCGCGCTGCGCCAACACTCCGGCAACCACGCCAATGACATTGTAGAGAATGATCTCCAGCACCTTGTTCAGGGTGGTCGCGGGATCCACGTTGTGCGGCATCACCAGGAAGGCATGCGGCGCGTAGCTGAGCGAAGCCGCCACGGCCAGCGCCACCCCCCCCGGCAACCCGCGCGCGAACGCCGCGAAGAGAATCGGCACATAGTAGAGTCGCCGCAGAATGTCGTGCGCCCAGTGGTAGTGGGTGCTGGTCGCATAGTGGGCGATGCCGATGGCCAGAATCGGCAGCCAGGCAAAAAGCAGCATGCGCCGGGATAAGAGCCCCCACGGCCCGCCCCCCTCGCCGCCGGCGACCGGATCACCCCATCGCCACAGCTTCCGGATCCGCGTTCTGGTCATGGAGTCTCACTCTTTCGGTGGACGCGCAATGGCGTATTTTTCGATCCGGTAGACCAGAACATGACGCGGAACCCGCAGATAGCGCGCCGCTTCGCTCACATTGCCGCGCGTCATCCGCAACACCTGCTCGATCACCGATTTCTCGAGATCGAGCAGCGAGAACCCCTCGACAGGCAGGCGCAGTCCGCTGGCGTCGATCGCGCCGCTCGCGGCCGCTCCCCCGGCGGAATTGGAAGCCGCGGCGGTGCTACCGACCGCGCCCGGGGCGACCGAGTCGGCACCGCCCGCCGGCTCCACGGTCAGCACCGCGGCCGAGAGCACACCATCGGCGGCCAGGAGCACCATCCGCTCACAGGCGTTTTGCAACTCCCGCACATTGCCCTTCCACTGCCGCCGGCAAAGCTGTTCGAGCAGACCGGGCGGAATCTCCAGCTCCCGGTCTCCCGCCGCCTGGTCCACAAAATGGCGCGTCAACACCTCCACATCCTCGGGCCGCGAGCGGAGCGGCGGTACCACGATCTCGATCACATTGAGGCGAAACAAGAGATCCTGGCGGAACTCACCGTTCCCGATCGCCTTCTGCAGATCCCGATTGGTCGCCGCGATCACCCGCACATCCACCGGCAAAGGATGATCGCCGCCGACCACATCGATCACCCCCTCCTGC
>JALXCG010000471.1 GCA_026991065.1 Gemmatimonadota bacterium
GAACAACCCAGATCATCGGCTAAGGTCCCCAACTGGGTGCTAACAGGTAAAGGAAGTGGCGCTGCTGAGACAACCAGGATGTTGGCTTAGAAGCAGCCAGCATTTAAAGAGTGCGTAAAAGCTCACTGCTCAACCGGCGACGCGCCCTCCACCCGGCGCCTGCGCTCCCCCGACACCCCCTCCGGCACCCCCTCTTCGTACCCCGCGGCCCCCGTCTCCGCCCGCAGCGAGTATGAAGTCCGCATCGACTACACGCCCAACGCCGATGATCGCCGCGAACTGGCCCACGGCCTGGTCGCCTGCGCGCGCCTGCTCTTTGCCGCCGGCGCCCGGCGCGTGTTCATTCCCACCGACCCCTTGATCACGCTCCAGGCCGGCGAGCCGCTGCCCGCTCCGGAGCACTTGCGCATCACACCCGACCGCTGCCGCCTGAGCGCCGTTCACCCGATGGGCACCATTCCCATGGGGGACGATCCAGCGCAAGCCGCGGTGGACAGCCGTGGCCGCCACCACGAGATCGACGGGCTGTGGGTGGCCGACGGTTCGCTTTTCCCGTCGTCGATCGGGGTGCCGCCACAACTCTCCATCTACGCCCTCGGTCTGCATGTCGGGCGCTCGATCATCGCCGCCGGTTAGTCAACCGCCACCGCCGCGCTACTTCCCCCCTTTGCCCCCATTCTTCGCCAGGCAGTTCTCCAGCGCGCCGAGCAGATCGTGGGGCGAGATGATCCCGTGCAGGTCGCCCTTCTTGTCGAGCACCGGCAGCGCCCCGTAACGCTGTTCGCGAAACACCCGAACCGCCTTGTCGATGCGATCGTAAGTGCGCACCACCTGGGGACTGCGGGTCATCACGTCCCCCACCTTGGTCGCCTCATCCAGGCGATAGTAGTCGGTCCAGTTTTCGATCTCCTCCGCCCAACGCGGCCGGCGCAGATCGCGGTCACTGATGATCCCCACCAACTCCCCCTTTTCGACCACCGGCAGATGCCGCACCCGAAAGGTGCGCATGGTTGCAAACGCCTCGCGCACCGACGTCTCCGGCGTAGTGGTAATCAACTTGGTGGACATGTACTTGCTGACCTTCATTCTCGACCCCTTTCGGTCTCCTGCGTCGACGCGCGCGCCGGTTCGCTCCCGCCACGCCACCGGCGCCGCCCGCTACCCCTTTTGCAGAGCGTCTCTCACCCGCTCCAGGCGCTCCCTGATCTCGGTAGCCAGTGGTGCCAGACCCTCGCGCTCAACCAGACCAAGCACCGCCTCCGGATTCAGGAAGCCGACCACGACCCGATCGCCGTCCTGGCGAACTATCACATTGCAGGGCAAAAGCAGCCCCACATCCGGTTCCGCCTCGAAAGCCTGATTCGCCACCACCGGATTGCACGCCCCGAGAATCACATAGGGCGCCCGCTCAACGCCGAGTTTGGCCTTCAGCGTGGCCTGAACATCGATCTCGGTCAGCACCCCGAAGCCCTCGACCTTCAGCAATTCAACCGTCTTGTTCTTGATCGCCGCGAAATCGCCGCTCAAAGCAACGGTAAATCCGTACATATTTTCCTCCAGGAAAAACTCAAGTGTAGAAAACAAGTTTACGCTGAAATCCCGC
>JALXCG010000472.1 GCA_026991065.1 Gemmatimonadota bacterium
CGCTGCTGCCGCGGTTCGGGGCGAAGGTGACGCTGGCACATCCGGCGGGCTATGGGCTGATGGACTCGACGCTGGAGTTCGCCGAGCGGGCGGCGGCCGAGGGGGGTGGCTCGTTCCGGGTGGTGGATGAGATGGACGCGGCGTTCCGGGGGGCGGACGTGGTTTATCCCAAGAGCTGGGGGCCGTTCGATCTGATGACGGAGCGGGTGGCGGCGAATGCGGCGGGCGATGCGGCGGAGTTGGAGCGGATCGAGGCGCGGGCGCTGGCGCGCAATGCGGAGCATCGCGATTGGATCTGCGATGAGCGGCGGATGGCGCTGACGGCGGGCGGGGACGCACTCTATATGCATTGTCTGCCGGCGGATATCGGCGCCGAGGTGAGCCCGGGGGTGATGCGCGGGGCGACGGTGGATGTGGCGCGCGAGGCGAATTGGAAGGTTTATGTGATCATGGCGCTGCTGGCGGCGGCGAAGGAGCCGGCGCTGGGGCGGCGGATGGTGGAGTTGCTGCAGGCGGACGCGGCAAGGAAGGATGGTGCGGCATGAGCGAGGTGAGCGGAGTGGGCGAAGTGGGCGGCACGGCGCTGGATGCGCGGGTGGCGGAGCTGAGTGCGAAGTATCTGCCGCTGGCGGCGGAGATTCTGCGGGAGGCGATTCGCATTCCGGCGGACTACGTGGAGCGGGCGGCGACCGACGGCGGCGATCCGGAGTGCGGTCTGAGCAACCACGAGGGGCCACGGCTGGAGTATCTGCGGCGGCGGATCGTGGAGATCGGCGCGGTGCGCGACGCGGCGGATGTGGATTTCGACGAATATGGAAACCTGGTCTGGAGTGTGCAGGATCCCGATGATGGCGTGGCGCCGGAAGCGAAGCGAGTGGTCTATTTCGACGGCCATTCGGACACGGTGCGGGCGCTGCGGGAGCAGTGGCACGAAAAGATCGGCGGCGGGATCGATGCTTATGACGGCTGGGTGGATGGCGGCCGGGTGAACCACGAGTTCCTGGAACGGGAGCTGGGTTATCTGCCGCCGCGCGAGGAGTGGGGCGAGTTGATCTGGGGGCGCGGCTCGGCGGACCAGTTGGGCGGGGTGGTGGCGCAGATCCTGGCCACCAAGATCGCGCTCGAACTCTGCCCGGAGGGGGCGCTGCGCGGGGTGATCGTGCGCTCTTATGCGACCGCGGCGGAGGAGGACAACGATGGCGCCGGGCCGATGTATGTGATGCAAAAGGTGCTGCCGGGGGCGGGGCCGGAGCTGATTCCCGATGTGGTGGTGCTGACCGAGGGGACCGGCGATGCACACAAGGGGGCGCTGGGGATCTACCGCGGGCAGCGCGGGCGGATGCAGATCGAGGTGACGGTGACCGGGCGCAGTTGCCACGGGTCGATGCCGTGGGAGGGGTTGAACCCGCTGGAGTTCGGCGCGGCGATCCTGGTGGAGGCGGCGGAGCGCTACCAGCGGCTGGAGGGTTTTCGGGATGACGCGTTTCTCGGGCACGGCACGCGCACTGCGTCATGGGCGGAGTTGGAGACGCCCAGCGATTGTGCGGTGCCGGATATCTTCCGCTTCCGTTTCGACCGGCGACTGACGGTGGGGGAG
>JALXCG010000473.1 GCA_026991065.1 Gemmatimonadota bacterium
CCTTTTGATATTTCTGCGGGGTTTGCAACGATTGAATTAACCGATTTGGAAGATGGAGCATGTATAAACAGTATATCTATTCCTGCGCCGGAGCCTTGTTCTTTTCAATGTGAGATGTTGGGGGAGGTCGTTTCAGTAGATTGTGCCGATAATGGAACCCCTTCTATCGGAGATGATGACATTTTTTGGGTGACTGTTAATATGACCGGTTATAATTTAGCCGATAGCTGGTATACGGATAATGGCGTAAGTGGAGCATACAATGAAGCAGTAGAAATCGGCCCATTTGATATATCTGAGGGAGATGTCAGTATTATTATCTATGATGATAATGATGGGGCGTGTAGTTATACTTTATTTGCGGAAGCACCCACAACTTGTTCTGACCAGTGTTTACTTGCTGTTGAGGTAGTGAACGTTGAGTGTGGTGGTTTGGGAAGTGCTGATACCGGTTTTGATGATGAGTTTACATATGATATAGTTGTTACAGGGTATAATTTGAGTGGGGAAGGTTGGTTAGCATCAGATGGCACAACCGGTAATTATGGAGAGGTTACAACTTCTGTTCCTCATTTATTAGTAGATGGTGAGATTAACCTTACCATTATAGATGCTGCTGAAAATAGCTGTATCGCTCAAACTACGATTACACCTCCTACTCCGGAAATAATCTGTCCCGGGGATACTGACGAAAGTGTGGTTAGGCGCAAAGTGCAAGTATTGAGTGGTGATTTGTCTGCGACAGATTCATCTTTTGTTGCAGGAGATTCTTTGTGTTGGTTACCTGCTTCCAATAATGGTGGACGATATTATGATATGGTTTCCTTTAAAGCGAGTGAAGACATCGAGGATTATGAAAGATTTACCTTCATTTTGTACACTGATATGGAGGTCATGGGGAATACGATACCCGGAATGCCTGAAAATATGTATGATGGATACGGAGGCTTGTTTTTTGAAGAATATATGTTTGATGAGCCATGTTGTACGGTACAAGGTACAGGTGTTCAGCCACTGGCAATGGATGCCGAACTTCATGTTCCGATGCATGTAGATATTTCTACCATTATTCCTGATGGTTATCATGCTGTATTAAGTTTTTCTATTCCATTAAAGGCAGGGAAAGATTATACTTTGATGACGACAACTTGGCTAGAGCAAATGTTTGGCCATTACAAATGGGTGATAGTGAATCAGCAAGAGCATACGCTCACAGTAAATAATAGCAATGAATTTGCATTTTTGGAAGAAGAAGTGGATGTGGCTTACCGATTAACTTTCTTTGATTTGCCGGAGAATATGTTGGATGCATTGCCGCCAATGTATACAGGAGAACCAACTACCGATATGGATTGTGGTATTGCAGAAATTCGATACAACGACGCCTTAGCAACTGTTGATGATTGTGAAGATGCTTATGTGACAAGAAGCTTTACAATGGTTGATGTAAATGGTAATGAAACAGAATGCGCACAAGAAATTTGGTATCATAGACCGACATTAGATGATATCTTTTTCCCTCCGATGACCGTCCATTTTGGATGTGATGAAACCTATGAAGCAGATGAAAATGGAATGCCTTTGCCTTCCGAAACGG
>JALXCG010000474.1 GCA_026991065.1 Gemmatimonadota bacterium
CCAACAATCGCCGGAGGCCTTCGCCGCCGACCTGGTGCAACTGGAGGCAGCCGGCGCCGCCGCCCTCGGAGGCTGCTGCGGCACCGACGCCCGGTTTCTCCGGGCGCTCCGGCGTCGTTCCGCGGCGCGGCATCCGCAACGGTGCAAGTGAAGATGATTGCGGAGCGGCGACCGGTCGAGACCGGGTTGCCGCCCGGCGGCGGCGCGCGCCGTCCACACCACTCGCGCTGCCCGCCCCACCTGGATCACCCGCCCCGGGGCGGGTGGCGCAGTGCAGCCTGAAGGCCGCCCGGACCGACAGCCCGCCGCGCCGCGATCGGCGATGAAGAACCGCGCACGATGGACGGCCTTCAAACCCAAGACACGCCCACGCCGGAGCCGGCACCTTCTCTACCCCTGCCAATGCCCCTCATGGGTTTGCGATTCCCGGAGCATGTTCCGCTGCCACGGCGGTGTTGACGGGGAGGCGGCAAATCGCCTAATTTCAATGCCTTGTATCGCGTCCAACGGCCCAAACAAGTTCCCTGGAGGAGCCCATGTTCCGCTCGGTCCTGGTGGCCAACCGCGGCGAAATCGCGCTGCGGATCATCAAGGCATTGCGAGCGCTGTCGATTCGTTCCGTCGCCGTCTACTCCCAGGCGGACGCCGACTCGCCGCACCTGGCGGCAGCGGATGCCACCGTCTGCATCGGCGGGGCGCGCAGTTCCGACAGCTATCTCAATATGCAAGCAATCATCCAGGCAGCCATTCAACATGACTGTCAGGCGCTTCACCCCGGCTTCGGCTTCCTCGCCGAGAACGCCCGTTTCGCCACCATGTGCGAGCAGGCGCGCATCACCTTCATCGGTCCGGCGCCGGCCGCGATCCGCCAGATGGGGGTCAAGGCCGCCGCGCGCGAGACGATGCGCGCCGCCGGGCTGGAGCCGATCCCCGGCTCCGCCGGCGTGGTGTCCGACCTCGACGCCGCCGGCCGGATCGCCGCCGATATGGGCTATCCGGTGCTGCTCAAGGCCAGCGCCGGCGGCGGCGGGCGCGGCATGCGGGTGGCCGAGAACGCCGCCGGGCTGGAAGAAGCCTTCGCCGCGGCCCGGATGGAGGCCGAAAAAGCCTTCGGCAACGGCGACCTCTACCTGGAAAAGTTTATTCGCGGCGGTCGCCACATCGAGTTCCAGATCCTCGCCGATGCCTATGGCCACGCCATCCACCTGGGCGAGCGCGAGTGCTCGGT
Organism: Gemmatimonadota bacterium; assembly: GCA_026991065.1. GTDB lineage: Bacteria > JALXCG01. The sequence goes on from JALXCG010000474.1 coordinate 1,229, forward strand.
GCAGCGCCGCCACCAGAAGCTGATCGAAGAGTCTCCCTCGCCCACGGTCAGCGCCGAGACCCGCCGCCGGGTCGGCGCGCAGGTGGCGCGCGCAGTGGCGCGCATCGGCTACCGCAACGCCGGCACCGTGGAGTTTCTGCGGGACAGCGACGGTTCGCTCTATTTCATGGAGATGAACACCCGTCTGCAGGTGGAACATCCGGTCACCGAAATGGTCACCGGCGTCGACATCGTGCAGCAGCAGATCAAACTGGCGGCGAATCAGCCGCTGGCGATCGCCCAGGAGCAGGTGGAGATGCGCGGGCACTCCATCGAGGTGCGAATCAACGCCGAGGATCCGGAGCACGACTTCCGCCCGACGCCGGGTGCCATCACCCGCTTCGAGCCGCCGCGCTCCGGCCCCGACCTGCGCCTCGACACGCACGTCCAGGAAGGCTACGTAGTACCCCCCTTCTACGATTCGATGATCGCCAAGCTGATCTGCCGCGGCGCCGATCGCGCGCAAGCGATCGCCAACACCATCGCCGCGCTGGAAGCGTTCCGCATCGAAGGGGTCCGGAGCACCATCCCGCTCCATCTGCGCATTCTGCGCAGCCCGCAGTTCCAGAGCGGCACCTACGACACGACGCTGCTGGAGCAACTCTTCGCCGAAGCGCAGCCACCGGAGGGGCACAACCATGGCTAGGATCATTCTGGAACCGATCGGGAGCGCGCGCGAAGAGGCCCTCGCCAGCGCCGACTACGAAGCCAACCGCGCCGCCATGCGCAGCCGCGCCGAACGCGTGATCGCGGCCCGCGAAGAAGTGGAGCAGGGCTGGGGCGAGAAGTACATCGAGCGCGTCCACAAGAAGGGCAAGCTCACCGCCCGCGAGCGGATCGAGCTGCTCAAGGACCCCGGCTCGCGGGTCTTCCCGATCCAGTCGTTCGTCAACTACGGGCGCGAATTCGAGGGCGGCAAAGTGTCGCCCGGCGCCGGCGTGGTCACCGCTTTCGTGCGCATCCACAACCGCTACACGGTGGTGATCGCCAACGACAATACGGTCGCTTCCGGCGCCTGGTGGCCGCTCACTCCGGAGAAGATCGAACGCGCCCAGGAGATCGCCCGGCGGCTGCGCCTGCCGGTGATCTACCTGGTGGACTGCAGCGGCCTCTTCCTGCCGGAGCAGGCGCGCTCCTTCCCCGGCCCCCGCGGCGCCGGCCACATCTTCAAGATGAACAGCCTGCTTTCCGCCGAGCATGTGCCGCAGATCGCCGGCGTATTCGGTGACTGCATCGCCGGCGGCGGCTACATGCCGATCATCTCCGACCGCGTTTACATGACCGAACAGGCCTACATGGTGATTGCCGGCGCGGCGCTGATCAAGGGCGCCAAATCGCAACAGATCACCTCGCTCTCGATCGGCGGGCCGAATGTGCATGTGCATCTCTCCAACTGCGCCGATTTTCGCGGTCCCGACGATGCGAGCGTGCTCAGCATGATCCGGCGCGACATCAGCCTGCTCCCCAGCAGCGCCTGCGACTACTACCGCTTCGGCGGCGAGAGCGCGCCGCCGCTCTTCCCGGCCGAGGAGCTGGAGGGGATCTTCCCCGCCGACCACCGCATGCCCTACGACATGCGCCAGGTGATCGCCCGCCTGGTCGACTCCAGCCTCTTCTGGGAAGTGTTGCCGGATCGCGGCAAAGAGATGATCACCGGTATCGGCCGCATCGGCGGGCTCTACGCCGGCATCATCGCCAACAATCAGCTCCTGATCGACCACCCGACCGACGCCGGGCGCAAGCGCCCGGGAGCGATTCTCTACAAAGAGGGGATCGCCAAGATCTCGCAGTTCTCCCGCACCTGCAACGACGACGGCATTCCGATCATCTGGCTGCAGGATATCTCCGGCTTCGACATCGGCGCCGAGGCCGAGAAGGAGGGTCTTCTGGGCTACGGCTCCAGTCTGATCTACACCAACTCCACCAACCAGACGCCGATGATCACGGTGTTGCTGCGCAAGGCTTCCGGCGCCGGTTATTACGCCATGGCCGGCAGTCCCTACGATCCGGTGCTGCAACTCTCCACCCCGATCACCCGCCTCGCGGTGATGGAGGGAAGAACGCTGGCGATCGGCGCCTACCGCACCCGCCTCGACGACGATTTCGAGATCATGGCCGAGGATCCCGCGGAGCGGGAGGAGATCGTCCGGGGGATGAAAGAGGTGGAGAACCGCATCAGCGGCGACATGGATCCGCTGCGCTCCGCCGCCCTGATGGACACCGACGAGGTGGTGGTGATGAGCGATCTCCACGCCTATCTGCAAGCGATGGTTGAAATGTGTTACCAGGGCACCGGCTACCGCCGGGTCAAGAACCCGCGGATCTGGTCGCTGCACGATCTCGCCGCACTGACGGAGTAGGGCAATGAAAAAGACGATTCTGGCGCTCGGCGCCGATGGCGAACGCGCGGATGAGCGCCTGGTACTGGCCCCGGCGGTCGGGATCTACCTGAATCCACCGCCGGTCGGCACCTATCTCACCGCCGGTAGTCACGCCGGCGCGCTGCGGGTGCTCAACACCCACTACGAGCTGGTCGTTCCGCGCGGCACCGCCGGCCTGGTCAGCGAAGCCCGCGTCACCGACCGCGCCACCCGGGTGGAGTATGGGCAACCGCTGCTGCAGCTTTCCGCCGCTCTGAGCGGCGGCGCGATCGGCGAACTCGACGGCGGCGGCGGCGACACCGATGACATCGCCGCGGATGCCGCGCAGATCCCCGCCGGAATGGTGGCCCTGCGGGCGCCGACCGACGGCATCTTCTACCGCCGGCCGAGCCCCGACGAACCGCCCTATGTGGAGAGCGGGCAGGAGGTGGAGCGGGGCAAGGTGCTGGGGCTGATCGAGGTGATGAAGTGTTTCAATCAGATCACCTACGACCTTCCCGGCGGCGCCCCGCCGCGCGCCCGGATCGAGCGCATCGTCGCCGGCGACGGCGCCGAGGTGAGCATGGGCCAGATTCTCTTTGTGTTGGATCCGCTGTAGAAGCGACTCCATGCCTTGATTCCGCTCCGTCGGATCCCGCCGAGCACGGGTTGTCGTTCCTCGACCATTCAGGTGTTGGCACGGTGCAAAAGCGGGGCCGGCGTCGTTTCGCGGCCCCGGCGTTTCCCATTCCCGCCGGATCAAGTGCGCGAAAGGTTCCGGCGGCCGCCAATTCGGCACCCGTTGTGCCAAGATCAACAACCCTCACTCCGGCAACTTTATCTTGCGCCCTCGAACGCAGTGCCGGATAAGCGGAGCGCGGAGTCGTGCTCACTCTCGAGTCTCGATGCAAAGCGACGAGTCGATTCCACCCCCAAGACTTGGAGCCAACAGCCGTTGGCACTTGGCGCGCGGGGGTGCTGTTTTCTATTAACTACGGTTCGGCTCACAAGCGTTATACATTCCTGCCAAATCAATACTCGAACTCATACTTGCGAGTTTCAGTTGTTTTCACAGGAACGTGACCGACGCCAGGTACATCCATCTCCATAGTTATGGTGCGGCTGACTTTTTCCTCATAAATCAGCATTGTTTCAGGATCTATTACCCTCTCTACATCACCCTTTATTGTTGCGGAACTGCTGCCAAAGTTGGGCTTCTTGGTCTCTGGCGCCAGTGCCTCTGATACATTTGACACTACATCCCCCACCTTTTTTGCCAAATTGTCCGCTTGACTATCATAGTGCTGTTCAATGAGGACACATTTTTTTTCACCACAGGGAACACATGCGGCAATACTTGTTTGAATGCTATAAGTAATCGTTGGTCCATTGGGTATTTGAAAAGGAGTCTCGGCAACAAGAGTATCTCCTATTTGAAATTCAGCTCCCACGTAGTCACCAATACGCCCATTCCATTCGGCGATTTCCTTTGCCTTCATGGCTTCAACATTGAGCACGGGGGCGAGTTGCTTAAAAACCTCTGGTGGGACCTGTTTGGATATGCCTTCAATGAACGGTTCGTAACCATCTATGTCTATGATCTTGCCGTCAGAATCGAGTTTATACGTTATTACTGCACTGGATAGTAAGCTAACAATTGGATTGTTGACTTCTTCACCATTGCGTTTCATTGAGATGCTTTGGGGCTCGGCAAGAACATCCCATCCAGATTTGGTCTTGGTTATAGTAATCTTTGTTGTCGATACAGATTCATCTAGCTGTCGCCCTTTGTCGCCCATATCCTTTTCATTGAGCGTCGTCAGTTTTTGAATAAAACTTATGTTTTCCCCCGGGGAAAAAGAAAACTTTATTGTTCCAAGTTCTTTAGCTGTCGAAACGCCGAAACATACCAGCAGGACAATCGCAACCACCCATCTCGCTACATTTCTTGAACTGTTCTTCACGGCTTATTTCTCCATATGAAATGCACGCTTTACATCGCCGGCAGCAAAACAATAGCGACAAAGGAACGGCGCTTCTTGCTGCCGGAGTGCATGCGATTAATACTCATGGAGCCCGCCCTGCCCCTACCCTTGTGGGCAGCATTGGCCACGGGTCAAGATTGAATCATA
>JALXCG010000475.1 GCA_026991065.1 Gemmatimonadota bacterium
GCGCGCTTCCGGCGCGCTGAGCGCAACCTGGCACGGGCGCGATCTCCTGCGGCTGGATGCCGCAGAACTGGCACGGCGGTGGGAGAATGGATTGGCGGGAGTCCTGGCATGAGCCGCGCGGCGGACAGAGCCGGGAAGGCCGACGACAAGACCGCCGGGGGCGATTCCGCCCGGACACCGGCGCGGCCGGCGCGGCCGGTGGCACCGATGGTGGCGATCGTCGGCAGCAGCGGCTCGGGCAAGACCACCCTGATCGAGCGCCTGCTGCCCTGGCTGGCGGCACGCGGGGTGCGCGTTGCGGTGCTGAAGCACGACGCCCACGGCTTTCAGATCGACCACCCGGGCAAAGACACCGATCGCATCTTCCGCGCCGGCGCCCACCAGGTCGCGATCGCCAGCGCTCGGGAGATCGCCCTGCGGATCCGCCGCGAGCCCGCCCCGCCCGGGCCCGGCACCGCCCAGCCGGAGGAACCCCGGGCGCTGGCCGCGCGCCTCTTCGACGCCGTGGACCTGATCCTCGCCGAGGGCTACAGGAGTGGCGATCTGCCCAAGATCGAAGTGTATCGCCGCGGCGTGGGCGGCCCCACCCCGCGCTGCGCCGGCGATCCGCAACTGCGGCTGCTGCTCACCGACCGCCCGGGGCCGCATCCGCTGCCCCCGCGCGTGCCGGTGTTGGCGCTGGATGATGTTGCCGGGGTCGGCGAATGGTTGCTGCGCGAGGTGCTGGGGTAGCGGCCGAATCGGCGATCGGCGGCGGCCCCCATCAATCCCCGCGCAGGAACGACTCCAGCGGCGCGATCGCCGCCAGTGCGTAGAGGAAATTCCAGGTCAGATTGACCAGACTCTCCGCCGCGCCGCCCACCACCTCGCTGCTGCTCGGCAACCCCTGACTCTGGATCTCGGCGAAGAACGCCCGGGCGTCCGGATTCTCCTCCTCATCCATCACATCCTGGAGCTGTTCCACCATCTTCTTCAGACCGGTCATGAACGACTCCGCCTGCACATGGCCGGAGTGGCGCAGCGACAACTCGGTCAGAATCCGATGCGCCGCCTGCATCACCTCGACCCAGGCGGGACTGATGCGCGAGCGGCGGATGAAAGAGTCGATCACCCCTTTGAACTGGCCGAGCGACTCCTCGAATTCGCGCAGCCGACTTTCGCTGCGCGAAAACGGATCGGCCGCGGCATAGGCCACGCCGGCGCGCACCGCCCGGCGGAGATGGGGATTGCTCAGCAACTCGTTGCCGAGCATGGAGAACCCGGGGCTTGGGTGGGCCGGGGCGGAGTCAGGAGTATCGCTGGCCATCGACTACACCGCCTCGATCACCAGCGCGATCCCCTGACCGCCGCCGATGCACATGGTTACCAGACCATAGCGCTGCTTGGTGCGGCGCAGCGCATAGGCGCAGGTGAGGGTCAGAATCGCGCCGGTGGCACCCAGCGGATGCCCGAGGGCGATCGCCCCGCCGGTCGGATTCACCTTCTCCGGAGCGATGCCGAACTCCTCGAAGTCGCGGATACAGGCCAGAGCCTGCGGCGCGAACGCCTCGTTCAGCTCCACAATGTCGATCGCGTCGCAGGCTCTGGCCTGTATC
>JALXCG010000476.1 GCA_026991065.1 Gemmatimonadota bacterium
TCCCGGGGCGTGTAGCGGCCCACTTGTCCCGGGGCGTGTAGCCGATCCCCCCGCTTTCGCGGTCCACCTGTCCCGGGGCGGGTAGCGTCCCACCTCGCTCGCGGCGATCACCTGTCCGGGGCGTGTAGCTGATCACCTGTCCCGGGGCGTGTGGCCGATCACCTGTCCCGGGGCGGGTGATTGCCGGAGCATTCTTTCTGCGACACTGCGTCGCCGCGCCAAGGCTGCGACAGTGGCCGGACGCGGCGGTCCGGAGGGCTGGGTGCCGCCGGCGAAGCCGCGTTGCGGGGGGAGTCGCCGACGGCGGTGCACACTAGAAAAGAAGGCAACGGGGAGGAGACTCGGGGCGTGCCGTGCTCCGTGCGGTTAGTTGATCCAGCCATCTCCCAGCGCGCCGCCGTAGGCGCCCATGTCGATGAGGGGTGTGTTGTCCTGGCAATAGACCGGATCCAGCGCGCACCAGTCGATGCTGTCGTCCGCGCCGTTGCCCGTATCGATGCAGGGAGAGCCGGCGGTGAGCATGTAGTCATAGCCCTGCAGGACCATGAAGAGGGGATCCTGGCTGAGGTTGCCGGGGCCGGCCCAGGGTTCTTGCGTGTCGCTGTATTCCACCACGGCACTGGAACCGGGCCCGACCCAGATGGCCGGGGTGTCGTTGCCCCAAACGATGCTGTTGGTCAATATGGCGTCCGAGGCGCGAACGGCGATTGCGCTGCCGGGCCGGGCGCAAGTGTTGGCGGTAAATGTGCAGTTGTTGATCTCGGAGGGATCGTACAGGCGCCCCAGGTGGATCCCGGCTCCGGAGCCGCCGCTGCTGTTGCCGGAGAAGATGCAGTTTTGGGCGTTGAAGCGGGTTGCTTCAAACAGTCCGCCGCCCCCAACGCCACTGGCACTGTTGTCCGCAACCAGGCAGTTGGTGAGGTTCAGGGTGCCGCCGGACCAGGTCAACAGCCCGCCGCCCACCGGGGCCGTGTTGTTGACGATGTCACAGCGCTCGAAGGTGACAGTGGAGCCGATGGCGCCGAACCCGCCGGCGTAGCGCCCGGCGCTGTTGCCGGAGATGACACAATCCCGAAAGACCCCGGTGGTGCTGTGGCAGGCCACGCCGCCGCCGTCGGCGGAGCCGAAGCCCGCCAATACTGTGTTGTCCGCGACGACGCAACTCTCCAGGGTGACCGGAGAGTCGAAGGCGTAGATGGCGCCACCGCGCACCACTCCCGTGTTGCCGCTGATGACGCTGTCCGTGGCGTGGAGCGCTGAGTAGTAATTGAGATAGAGTCCGCCACCATAGGATCCGGACTGATTGTCCCGCACGGAAGTTCCGATCAGCCGGAAGCTGCCATTCTGCCCATAGAAGGCGCCGCCATCCGATCCGGAAGTGTTGCGTTCGACGGTGCAGTTGACCAGTGTCACCAGAGAGCCGACCGTGGCGACCATGGCGCCGCCGGAGCGGTCGGCCGCGTTGTCCACAATGACGCAGTTATTGAAGGTGGGATCTGAGCCCTCGCACTTGGCGGCGGCTCCGTCTCCGTAAACGGTGCGGGCGTGGTTTTGCTCGATGCGGCAGAAGTTGAAGGTGGGGTGCGCGCCCCA
>JALXCG010000477.1 GCA_026991065.1 Gemmatimonadota bacterium
ATCGCGAGTGTCAAGGGGGATATCGTCTCTCTGAAGGTGGCCGAGAGCGTTAAGATAGATGTAGTCAAGAGCAACATCGCTCAGGCCTATGCGCCGAAGAAAGGCAGCTGAAGCGCCGCTCGCTCGGGCTCCTCGTGCGGTTGCGAGGAGCTGGGAGTGAACGTCGTGCGAGGGAGGAGATCATGGCCATCATGGAGGTGCGGACCTACGGGGATCCTGTGCTGCGCCGGCCGACTCAACCGGTTGAAACGTTCGACCAAGAACTGCACGACCTGATCGAGGAGATGATCGACACCATGTACGCCTCGGATGGGGTTGGCCTGGCGGCGAATCAGGTGGGTGTTTCGCAGCGTTTCGCAATCTTTGATCTCGGGTTTGTGGCTGGAACCGACGAAGAAGAGATTCTGGTTGCGATCAATCCGGAAATCATCAGTCAAGAAGGTACGCAGGACGGCGAAGAAGGCTGCCTCTCCCTGCCGGGGGTGATGGCGAAGCTGGAGCGTCCCGCGCGTGTCACCATGCGTGCGATGGATGCGAATGGAGAAGAGTTCGAAATAGAAGCTGAAGGGCTCTTGGCTCGTGCCTTCGTCCATGAGCTTGAACACCTGGATGGCAAGCTATTCATCGACAACCTGTCGCCGGCCGACCGCAATGCGCTGCTGCGGGACTATCGAGCCAAGAACCCCTCCTGATGGACTGTGCGCCGGCCGCCGGTAGTCGCGATGGGCGGCACACCAGCATCGTCCCTGGTTCTTGGGCGCCCACCTTCCGCAGTACGAAGGGATGAAATCGGTGCGCATTGTATTCATGGGAACGCCGCCTTTCGCAGTTCCCTCCTTGCAGGGGATTGTTGCTGCCGGGCATGAGGTTTCTCTCGTGGTGACCCAGCCTGATCGGATTCGCGGGCGTGGGCACCGGGTGCAGCGAACGCCGGTTGCCGCCGCGGCCGATGCGCTCGGGGTTCCTGTGTCACAGCCGCCAAAGCCACGCGGAAAGGAGTTCTGCCGGCTTTTGCGGAAACAGGCTGCGGATGCCTTTGTGGTTGTGGCGTACGGTCACATTCTGCGTTCCCATATCCTCGATATTCCCCGCTTTGGGTGCATCAACGCGCACGCGTCATTGCTTCCGCATTTGCGCGGTGCGGCACCTATTCAGTGGTCGATATTTCTCGGGGACGAGGAGACCGGTATTACCACCATGCGCATGGACCGGGGCATGGATTCCGGGGACATCTTGCTGCAACGCAGAGTATCTGTTGGTGAGCGCGAAAACGCAGGTGAGTTGCATGACCGTTTGGCTCCGATTGCCGCGGAGTTGTTGGTGGAGACGCTGGCCAAGCTGCCACATCTCACCGGTGTGTCCCAAGACGACTCGAAGGCAACCTATGCTCCCAAAATCGAGCGTGAAGATCTGGTCATTGACTGGCGGCTGGACGCCTTGGAGATCTCGCGCCGCATTCGGGGCCTGGCGCCCAAGCCGGGAGCCCGAACCTGGCGGGGCGAGCGTCTGCTGAAGATCCTGGAAGCGGAGCCGCTGGACTGTGATGAACCTGCTCCACCGGGAACACTTCGGGGAGATGTAGCCGGCACGCT
>JALXCG010000478.1 GCA_026991065.1 Gemmatimonadota bacterium
CGCGCGTGATCGAATCCCGCTTGCAGCGCGGGCGTCTGTCCAAAATTTGACCGCAGCGAGACGATGCGCAGACAGGGATCTTCGGCCGCGAGATCAAGCATGCGGGCATGAGAGCCGTCGTGACTGCCATCATCCACAAAGATGACTTCCCAGGATCGTCCCAACGCACTCAACGTCTTCTGCAAACGATCGTGAAGCTCATCCAGCGAGTCACGCTCGTTGTAGCAGGGCACAACCACAGAGATCTCGGGTCGTGTACTTGGAATTGCCGGCATCAGCCATCCCATTTCGCCCGCTTGCGCGGATGCCATTCCGTCTCTCTCCGCCACATGGTTGCTTGCGAAGAGAGTTTCGGCTTGGGGGTACAGATCGAAGCCGCCGGTTTCCACGACGGAATCCGGGCTTCTCCTGTAGATCGACCGGTGGCGGGAGTTCTCTAGGCGCAGAATCAATCCCATGCGGCGGAAGGCCGATGAATGGGGCACGCGCGGGTTTTCCGCGCCGGTGCGTGGTTCCACCCTGCCTGGAGAACCAAGTTGCTCTACGATTTCCTCTGGGAAGCACTCCAACTCATCACGTTCTGGGTAGTCGTGATCGGCTGCTTGCGGCTGCTCGAGCGCATTCTCGGACCGTACATAAAGCACCGTGCCGAGCAGAAGCGCCAACAGGAGGAACGCCTGGCCGCATCCATCGACCACCGCAACCACCTGGAAGAGATGACCCGAGCCGCGCTCCTCGCCAAAACCAACTCCATCAGCAACGACATCCTCGCAAACATCCAGCTCCTCGCCAAATCAAAGCGAGTCAACATGCATGAACTGGAGCGCATGGTCTACGACCAGTTTGGCGTCGGTATCCGGGAGTTGGACGACGAAGATGGGCAAAGCGTAATCAGCCAGTTGGAGGCGATGAAACCCCGTTAGGAGGCTGTCGCGCGCGCCTCCTGGCGGCGATCTACCACCTGCGAGCCGATGAGCCCTGCTTCACTCCGCGCCTCCGCACTTTCTTTGCCAGACCTGGAGAAGATCCCGCAGCGTAGCCTCCCACGGGATCTCGGGCTGCCAGCCGGTGGCGTTTCGCAGCGCGGTGGCATCACCGGTAATCATGGGCATGTCGCTGGGGCGCATCCGTCGTGGGTCGACCTCGATGCGGATCTCAACATCCACCATGGCCAGGAGGTCATCGAGCACTGAGCGAATCGACCGCCCCACCCCCGAAGCGACATTGTAGATCGAGTAAGGGCTGCCCCTGAGTGCCGCCAAGCGATACGCACGCACCACATCGCGGACATCGGAGAAGTCGCGGATCGCCGCCAGGTTGCCGACCCGGATCACCGGCTCGCGCTCACCGGCGGCGATGGCTGCTACCTGGGCGGCGAAATCGGAGCAGACAAAAGGCCGGGACTGCCCGGGACCGGTGTGGTTGAAGGAGCGCAGAATCACCCATTCGGGAGCGTCGTGAAGGGCGCGGTAGCCCCGCAGCGCCATCTCGGCGGCAGCCTTGGAAGCGGCGTAGGGGTTGTTCGGCGCCAGCGCTTGCTCCTCACGAACGGGAACCTCTTCAGGTTCTACTCGCCCATAAACTTCGCTCG